>NZ_RZQG01000167.1:0-9132 GCF_003998635.1 Mesorhizobium sp. M7D.F.Ca.US.004.03.1.1 | reverse complement strand
GCATCTTCCGCCCATGCCAGCAGCTACGCCGCCAGAGCGTCATCCGCAGCCTGCTTGATCAGCCATTCGATGTGATTTGACCACATCTGCAACACCTCGCGCTTCTCCTTGACGTTGCTATAGAGATTGTAGATTTCGCCAATGTCTGTCAAGGACGCCGCCTTGTGATTCAGTATGTGCTCGATGACGTGTGGCAATACCTGCCGCCTGCCGAGATTTGTCGCGAGCGTCCTGCGCAGATCGTGAAGGGTCCAGTTCTCCAAAGCCACCCCGTCAGTATTGACCTTGCCGTCTAGAGCCTTCTTGCCCTTCGCGTAGCCTGAGAAGTGGCTTCTTTCGTTGCCCCTCGCAGGGAAAAAAACGTGTCATTGGTCTTCGGTACCGTCTGGGGGACCGACACCGCCAGTGTGGACAGCGGAATAAGCGTAGGCTCTTCGTTCTTCGTGCGGTCACCCGATAGTTCCATGTTCCGGCTTCAAGGTTGAGGACCAACGCATCGCGGCAACTTCCGTACGCCTCTGTCCGGTCAGAATGAGCAGCTTGACGATGGAGCCGAACGAATAGCCGATATCGCCCGGTTCGGGCTCACAGCCCGTTCATATAGCCGCCAGTTCGGCATCGTTCACCACTCGCTTGCGCTTGACGATCGGGGCCGGATCCGGATTTTCCAATCCCTCGCGGGGAAACCGCGGATGAGCCGTTGCGGCGGTTTGCGACACCAGTTGAAAAATGCCCGCATACACCAGAAGGCCGTGTTAGCCGCTTGCGGGTGACCCCCGGCGACGATCTTCTTGGTGATGTTAGCAATGTCGGTGTCGATCACATGGTGGATAGAGCGACTCCCGAGGGCAGGCACAAGATACCGGTTCAGGCTGGCCTCGACCAGTGCGGTGTTTTGAGGGTCGTTACTCGGCGGCCTGGAGGTGACCGCCATCGCCGTCCTCGGTATCGTCAGCGCTGATATGCGCCTGATCGGCAAGGAAGGCTGGCAGTTCCGATGGAGCTATGCTGGAATTTGGGTGACGAGGCTGATCAAGCGGCGCTCTGCGGCTTCGTTTCGATGACCTGGATTCCGTCCAGGAACCTGGCACCTGCGATGAGTTTCGGCAACTGATTTTGTCCTTTCAATCGTCGCCACTTCCTGGCCGCGGCCAACAGCTTGAAGACCATCAGCTGGGCGGTTTTCGAGGATAGCGAGCCCTTGGTACGCACCGTGCGATAGCGAACGGTTGCAAAGACGCTTTCGATGGGATTGGACGTTCGCAGATGATCCCAGTGTTGGGCGGGGAAATCGTAGAGCGCCAGCGACGCAATATGATCTTTCGTCAGGCAGTCGACCGCCTTGGCATACGCCTCGGCCTCCATCTCGATCGCATGCGCAAGCAATTTGCGCGCGCCGCTGCGAAGTACATCCGTCAGGGTATCATCGATTTCGTCGGGCTGACGAAGGCGAACAATGTGTTGATAGTCTCGTTCATGGCGTATCACTCTCCTTGAGAGGTACTGGCAGGCTTCATCACCCGCCTCGATACGCCGCTCTCCTCAAGCCGCCATCATCCAGTTTCCGCCATGGCTCCCCCTGATTGATCCGCTTCACCTGTGCAACTGCACAGGCTGCCCTAGCGGGGAGATTGGCCTCCAATGGCGAAAGCTTGCCGCAGGAGACCCTCCGATGACCGTGCCTATGGCGCCGCCGCTACGACAACTTGCCGACAAGCAGCGTGCGATCCACTGCCGCGCTACTGCGCCTTCAAGGGACGTCTGGATCGCGACGCAGGAGCCGATGACCGTTACGGGATCAATTCCAGGTCGCGCTGGCCGTCGCTGTGCCAGTTCGACGGTCTGGTGGCAATTTGGGCACATCTTCTGTCGCCGACAGTGGCGATGGCTGACGCTTCAACGAAACGGGGTCTTCGACGTCTGCTGCCTTCGCCGATGCTTTGCGAAGTGGCATAATGTTTCGACGCACGCAGGCGCGGGCAGGGGATGTCAGTCATGAATCTCCTGACTGGCGCGGATCAGGCCGATTGGCGGGATGAAAGATCATACGACTACACCGCTGGCCTGACGCTGCGGGAGTGGGCTTGGGAGTTCTTACGCCGCAATCCAGCGTTCCAGCGCGATCTGACCGCTGCGCGCCAGCATTGCAAGACTTGGTCTCTCCAATCCTTTCTCGATATGGTCGCGTCGGCCGGCGACCTGTCACGCTGGGGTGTTCTGTTTCGCGGAGTCTTGTGGCCGCGCTTCGGTCGTATTCTGGTGTCCGCTCTGGTGCGTCCATGTGCTGCCGGTCATTGCGGAACGGTTGCCTGCCTCGTCGCCGACACCGCCGTTCGAACTCTCGGCATTGCCCTGTCGTGCAATCGTCCTGCTGGCGCCCGACAAGAGCCAGCATGTTCTTCTTCGCAATGCGGACCACGCGCTGCAGCTCGCCGTCTCGGGCGCGAATATCCTCCACCCTGTTTGCCTGCATACGCAAGCCATCTGGCCCGCGGTGCTTTTAAAGCATCGACTGAGGGGACTGGAGTGCCTCAATGCTCTCAGTCTAGGGCAACAGTTGCCCCCCCGCTTGTTTGCGCCGGAAAAGCGCGGCGTTCGTTTGTCCTTCGTTCTTCGTGCGCTCGACGGTTCGCTCGCCGGAGCACCTCATCGCGAGCTCGCCGAAGTTCTCATCGGTCAACGGCGCGTCCATGCCGACTGGGCGGATCCTCGCGATCATCTGCGCGACCGCATCCGTCGGGCCGTCTCGCGTGGCCGCGCGCTCATGAATGGTGGCTACAGAGATTTCCTAATTTGAAAAGCGACAGTCCGCGCTGTGCGTCGGTGGATGAACGTTCGCTCGCAGCTGTACCCGTCACCAACAGTTCGCCCGCCGACAGGACTGCATGGCGCCTTGCAAGTGCGCTCTGGTCTAGCTTGTCGATGCCGAAATGAGATGGGCGAGGGTGCCAAGGCGGTGGTTCATTAGGGCCGGCCTCGACCTGGACGCACATCATTGGTCGGAAAGCGGCGTGCACCGCAATGTCGCCATAGCAGCCAAGATCCTTTGAGGCCGGACCTGCAGTCCTGTTGGACCGGCGGGTGCAACAATATGGAGGGATCTGAGGCCTCACACCGTTCCCTGGTCGACAGCTCGGTCAACATAGCACCCACCGCTTGATTATGGAAATGGTGTGCCTGGAGTGCAGCGAGTAGCGGCTTGCTGCGCACTGTCCTAAGAATAGCAGTCATGACCCGTCTGGGGTTCTGCAACACGACGATTCAACCGCTTGGGCATTGTCGCATATCCCACAATGTAGAATGCGCAACAGGGCAAAAGCTGATCCATCGGCGGTTTATCAATGCTTTTTGGCTTGGCACGGCACATGCAACGCAATCGGCAAAAGGCGCACGAACTGAGTGGCCCATCGGCCCTAGGAGCGCTGACTTATGCCCTCCCAAGGCATGTCCGGCCCGACAGCGAGCTCAGTCTCCTGCCGGGCATCCGTGTTTCAGGTCAACGGCGTTTGGAACTTCCAATTAGGTGGCGGCATTGACCGCAGGCCGCCCCCCGGTGGGGCGGAGAGACAGTGCAGCAGGTTTCAAATCCCGCCCATGCAAAGATATTTCATTTCCAGATAGTCCTCGAGGCCATGACGGGAACCCTCCCGCCCGATGCCGGATTGTTTGATCCCGCCAAACGGTGCCGCCTCCGAGGACATGCGTCCCGTGTTGATGCCAACCATGCCATATTCCAGAGCCTCTGCCACACGCCAGACCCGCTTCAGGTTTGAGGCATAGAAGTATGCGGCGAGGCCGTATATCGTGTCATTGGCCTCGCGCACGACCTGATCCGCATCGTTGAAGCGAATGATCGGCGCGAGCGGCCCGAATGTCTCCTCTTGCGCGACTGCCATGACGCTGGAAATCTCGGTGAGGACCGTGGGTTCGAAAAACGTGCCATTCTTGCCGATACGCTGGCCCCCGCATCGTATTGTGCCGCCTTTCGCAATGGCATCTGCGACGTGAGACTCGATCTTGGCCAGAGCATGCTTGTCGATGAGCGGTCCGATGTCCACTCCGGCATCGAATCCGTCGCCAACCGACAAGTGCCGGATTCTTTCCACGAATTTCTTGACGAACTCATCGTGAACGCTCGATTGGACGTAAATGCGGTTCGCGGAAACGCAGGTCTGGCCGGCATTGCGGAACTTCGCCTGGACCGCACCGTCAACAGCACCGTCAATGTCGGCATCATCGAAGATGATGAAAGGTGCATTGCCGCCGAGTTCAAGGCTGACCTTCTTGATCTGGTCAGAGCACTGACGCATCAGCAGCCGTCCGACCTCGGTCGAACCGGTGAAGCTGATCTTTCGAATCTTGGAATTGGTGCAGAGTTCACGGCCCACGCGATCACCTTCGGACGCATAGATCAGGTTGACCACGCCATCGGGAAAGCCGGCCTGATGGGCGAGGGCGAACATTGCGCCAGCCACGAGCGGCGTCTGTTCAGCGGGCTTGAGCACGATTGTGCAGCCCGCAGCCAAGGCCGGCGAGATTTTGCGCGCCACCATGGAGGCCGGGAAATTCCATGGCGTGATCGTGCCAACAACGCCGATGGGCTGCTTGATCACTAGCATTCGGCGGTCTGTCGAGGGTGCCGAGATCGTCTCGCCATAGACGCGATTGGCCTCCTCGGCATACCATTGCAGATACGCCGCCGCATGCGATACCTCTGAAATGGCTTCGGCAAGCGGCTTGCCCATTTCCGCAGTCAGAATCGCGGCGAGATCGCCTGCATGGTCGATGATCAGCTGATGCCATCGCCAAAGAACGTCGCTACGTTCTCGGGCCGTCAACGCGGCCCATCCCGACTGCGCAACATAGGCCTTGTCTACCGCAGCACGTGTCTCCTCCACGCCCATATCGGGAAGCTCTGCCAAAACTTCGCCGGTCGACGGATTGACGACCTCGAACGTCTTATTGCCAACTGGTCTGCCGAGTGCCGGCAGGCGGTCGATGGCTCCAAACAGGTGCGGGGATTTCAGACGGCGGATCATCGGCAGGCACAGGGGCAATACCGGATTCCTCCTCAACGCAGCGAACATCCAGGTCGACAGGCCGTCAGTGTGTATTCTGCACCAGTGGGTTCGTCGTAGGGCCTCGGCAAAGCAGCTGGTAGACCACGCTAGCCCGATGAAAAGACAGCAGTTTCGTTAGTTTGAGTGCCCGCGGTTCATCAATTGATGTATTAAGCAGTCGGATGTTTGCTTCATCCACCATGCCTGCTGGTGGCATGCGACTGAATTCTGCAAAAAGGCGGCATACATGCTGAGGAGCGCCATTTCGGCGAGAGGCCGCCGGACCGCCAATGCCGCGCAAGGTCGGCGAAAACGACTCCGCGCGTCTGCATGATCTGCTTGGCCCACGGGCCTCCACATTCGCTCTTCCCACGAGAAGCCCCGATGAAGAAGGAAGGTGAGATGAGTTTCTTTACTCATCCTTGCCGCCCAGCGGCGGGCCGACCACCAAAATGGCGGGCTCGGCCGAAAGCAGCTTTTTGGCCGCCGCCTTGACCTGTTTGAGCGTCACCCGACCGATGCTGCGGGCGCGACGCTGGTTGTAGTCGACGTCGGCCTTGTGAATCTGCAAATCCAGGAGCCGGTCTGCAATCGAGCGGGTCGAGCCCAGTTGGTCGATGGCATAGGCGCCGATCAGGTGCTTCTTCGACGCCTTGAGCTCGGCCCCGGTCGGTCCTTGCTGCGCCATCTGCTTTACCACATCTCGCACGATGCTCAGTGTTTGGGCAGCGCAGTCCGAGCGTGTCTCTGTCGTAACCAGAAGCGAGTCAAGGGTTAGTTCAGAGCTGACGTGATAGGCAAGGCCGCGTTTTTGACGTACCTCCTCGTAAAGGCGGGAAGTCAAGTATGAGCCGCCAAGGATGTCGTTCAGCAGCACGGCCGCGTAGAAATCCGGCGCGCTAGGCTTCACGCCAGGCCAGGCCAACGTCAGCGAAGTCTGCGGCAGGTCGTAGTTCTCCTCCACCAGTTGACCGAGTTTCGGCGCGACATCGTAGACGGGGACGAGGGTTTGTTGCTCAGGCAAATCACCAAACAGCTGGTCAAGCCTTTCCCTCAACGTGTTCGCGTCAATGTCACCCACCACGGCAATATGGAGCCCGTCGCGAGCGAAAATGGCCTGGTGGAAGGCGCGGAGGTCGGACGGCGTGATGCCGGGCAGGCTCTCTTTTGTGCCTTCTCCCAGCCTTGAACAAGGATGCGCGCCATAGATCGCGCGCAGCCATTTGCGCTGAGCGATGGCGTTAGGGTCTCGCTCGCTGCCGACGATGCGGGAGACAATCTCGGCGCGGACGCGATCGATCGGCCCCTGCTCGAAGCGCGGCGCGTTCAGCGCGAGCCGAAGCAGGCCGAACGCCGCGTCCTGCTTTTTGGAAAGCATGCACATCGATCCGTAGATGTCGTCGCTTTGCGCGTCCAAACTCATTTCGGCGCCGGCATGGTCGAGCTTCACCTGGAAGGCACCGCTGTCGTAATGGCCAGCGCCTTCGATGAACAGGCCGGCCATCAGTTTGGCCATCCCCTCCTTCCCGACCGGGTCCTGCTTGGTGCCGCCCTTGAAGGCAAAGCCGATGTTGACGATTTCCACTGTGTGGTCCTCCACCAGCCAGGCGATGATGCCCTTTTCGGACTTCACCTCCTGGATGTTCATCGCAGCATGGGGCCGAGCGCCGAGCGTCATCTCTTGATTCTCCGTCTTGGGCAAGAGATAGCCCGTGGTCGAACGGTCGAACGCGAGA
The DNA here is from genome assembly GCF_003998635.1 of Mesorhizobium sp. M7D.F.Ca.US.004.03.1.1. Classification (NCBI taxonomy): domain Bacteria; kingdom Pseudomonadati; phylum Pseudomonadota; class Alphaproteobacteria; order Hyphomicrobiales; family Phyllobacteriaceae; genus Mesorhizobium; species Mesorhizobium sp. M7D.F.Ca.US.004.03.1.1. The sequence continues at coordinate 2,336 of NZ_RZQG01000167.1, read as the reverse complement.
TAGCGGGCGGCAACTGCTTTGATTTGCTCGGGGGTAACCTTGCGGATGCGATTCGGCCGTTCCTCGACATCCTTCACGGTACCGCCGGTGGCCAGCGTCGAGCCGTAGATGCTGGCGAGCCAGTCCAGGTTGTCTTCCGCAAAGATCATATTGAGCAAATAGTGGTCCTTGGCCTTGCCTAGTTCCTCGTTGCTGACACCATCCTCGGCAATGCGGGCAACTTCGGCAGCGGCCGCCGCTTCGAGATCAGCCAGCTTGGCATCGCCGCGCGGTGCGCCATAGATGGCGAACTTGGTGTCGTCGAGCATAGTGCCCTGGAAATAGACGCGGGCGCTGGAAGCGATACCTTGCTGGACAGCGAGCGCCTGGTAGAGCCGGCCGCGGTTACCGCCGCCGAGAATTTCGGCCAGCAGGTCGAGCGCTTCGGCCTCGCCCGGCTTGGCGGTGTGGTAGGACGGCACCACCCACTGCGTCGAAAAACTGGGCACGCTGACGCGGGCGTCTGAGAGCGTGACGGTGCGCCTGGTGTTCTGCTCGGGCTCAACCGGCCGGATGCGCGGCGGCAGGTCAGGTCCGCGCGCCACCTTGCCATAGGTCTTTTCGGCCAGCGCCCGCACCGTGTCCGGTTCGACATCGCCGGCCACGATCAGCACGGAGTTGTTGGGCCAGTAGTACTTTTCATAGAAGACGGTGGCGTCGACGCGGTTCAGCTGCTCGATCTCCTGCATCCAGCCGATGATCGGGATGCGATAGGGGTGGTTCTGCCACAGCGTCGCGTCGATCTCCTCATGGAGAACGTCCTGCGGGTTGGTGTCGGTGCTTGAGCGGCGCTCCTCGATGACCACATCGCGCTCGGTCTTGACGACATCGTCGGTCAGGATGAGGTTTCGCATTCGGTCGGCCTCGAAGCTCATCATCAGCTCGAGCGCCGACGGCGCCACTGTCTGATAGAAGGCGGTGTAGTCGGAGGAGGTGAAGGCGTTGTTGGAGCCGCCGATCTCGAACACTGCGCGGTCGAATTCGCCGCCCGCATGGTTGGTCGTCGCCTTGAACATCAGATGCTCGAAGAAATGGGCGATGCCGGATTTGCCCGGCGGCTCGTCGGCGCTGCCGATCTTGTACCACACCATGTGGGTGACGATCGGCGCCCGGTGGTTGGGAATGACGACCACCTCCATGCCGTTGTCGAGCACGAAATCCCTCGCCTTGCCGTCCTCCCATGCGACGGGGATCGGAGCCGGCCCCGCGCCGACCAACTCGGACGCAACGGACGTCCTGCGAAGCCCATGAGTGCGGGGCTTGCTTGGTAGTTCTGGTAGGGAGAGTGGGGTTATGGGCTGCGTTCCTGGCAAAGTGATCTGTTCCTCATTTTGAAGGATCTATGTCTCCCGAACGCCTATTGGGAGAAAGTGGATCGGCACGCGACGCCGAGCCACATGAGCCGTCAGCGTGTTGCTGGGCCTGACGCGAGCCTCATCTTTGGATGCGTCCGGGAAACTTTCGGCATGGTGAGGCCATGGGAAGTCTGCTCGTTATCCATTGGGTGTTTGCGGATACCTGAGCATGCCCCGTGCCAAGTAAGAAAGCCCCGATTCGCAAGGTTTGATCCAACCTTGATACTTGCGATATCCGACATTGTCGGGCATCCGACAGAAAGCGCCTTTCGCCGGCGCGCCGGCTATGACGCTCGCCTCCTCCGGCGTGACGACGATCCTTTGGCGGGCGCCGCGCACACCGATCTGCCCGCCTATCAGCACCGCGACATCGAAGGACAGCGCGATCGTGACTGGATGGGTCTTACGCAAACATGCAGCAGTGCCACCGCGATCAGGACTTCATCCGCCCCACAAAGACCCGAGCGCGAGGGACGACGTGTAAGGCAACATGTCATCCTCGATAATGATGCCGCGCATAAAGAGGTAAGGTCCCTCGTCGTACCGGCGAGCCCCTTCGCTGGGTCTCGCGAGGGTCTGGTTTGCGAACGTCGACCGACAGCATCACGGCATGGGCGGCCCCATCGGTAGGCAAGCATTGACCGTGCCATCAGCGTTGAGGCAGCGCAGAGCCCAATTTCCCGGTGCCAGCCGGTACGTTGGAGCTTCAACTGTGGCCAGCCAAGCGGGCCGAGGCCGTGAAACTCCTGATACCCTGGACCGTCCGGATTGCAACGCACGACGCCTTGGTCTCGCGCCAACGTCCATTGACGCTCAGCGAAGCATCATGCGGACGAGCTGGGAAAGCTTGGCCGGGCCGGCGCCTTCCCAGGCGCATGGGACGCGCGACGACCCATGTGGACCTTGGATTTCACTACGCACTTACGCTGCTTTGGCCTTGTC
>NZ_RZQG01001679.1:0-571 GCF_003998635.1 Mesorhizobium sp. M7D.F.Ca.US.004.03.1.1 | reverse complement strand
GAAGGTGTCGAACGCTCACGCTCGGAGGCCGCAGCCTCTTTCGGCGACGATCGCCTGTTCATCGAGAAATTCATTGTGGAACCGCGCCATATCGAAATTCAAATCCTGGGTGACCGACACCGGAATGTCATCCATCTGGGCGAACGGGAGTGCTCAGTTCAGCGCCGCAACCAGAAGGTCGTGGAGGAGTCGCCGTCTCCCCTGGTCGATGCGCAGATGCGCGCTGCCATGGGCGCGCAGGCCGTCGCGCTCGCTCGGCAGGTCGGCTACGACAGTGCAGGAACCGTCGAGTTCGTGGTTGGCCAGGATCGGGCCTTCTATTTCTTGGAGATGAACACGCGTCTTCAGGTTGAGCATCCTGTCACCGAGCTTGTCACCGGCCTCGATCTCGTCGAGGAAATGATCAGAGTCGCCGCTGGCGAGCGGCTTCGCCACAGTCAGAATGATATCGTTTTGAAGGGCTGGGCGATCGAAAGTCGTATCTGCGCCGAGGATCCCGAGCACGGATTCCTCCCATCTGCGGGCCGGCTCGAGTTCTATCGGCCTCCAGCGCCGCAGCCGGCTCGCCTGC
>NZ_RZQG01001678.1:0-572 GCF_003998635.1 Mesorhizobium sp. M7D.F.Ca.US.004.03.1.1 | reverse complement strand
CTCCTGTACAGTCTCAATCGCGCCCAGGTAGCCGGGCACCACCGACACACCGGCATCGGCGGCCACGCGCTTCGAAGTGATCTTGTCGCCCATCGCCCCGATCGCTCCGGGATTGGGCCCGACGAAACAAACCCCCGCGTCCGCCAGCGCTTCCGCAAAAGCGCGACGCTCTGACAAGAACCCGTAACCTGGATGCACGGCATCGACTTGTGCGGCGATACAGATTTCGATAATGCGAGCAATGTCGAGATAGGACTGCGCGGCGGGTGGCGGACCGACGCGGTAGGCCTCGTCGGCCATGGCGACATGTGCGGCGTCGCGGTCCGCATCGGACCAGATCGCGACCGTCCGGATGCCCATGCGGCGCGCCGTACGCATCACCCGGCAGGCGATCTCACCGCGGTTGGCGACAAGCAGCTTGCGAAACAGCGGTGTCACGCTCTTGTTCCCCCGACGGAACGCAGGGCAGCGACCAAGGCGCGTCGCGTGTGGCGGGGCGCGATCTGTTGACCGCCTGGTGGGTGCACTGTTTCCCGAAGCAGTCCGACACGTGCTCCCGGCCAATGGAAGAT
>NZ_RZQG01001677.1:0-573 GCF_003998635.1 Mesorhizobium sp. M7D.F.Ca.US.004.03.1.1 | reverse complement strand
CGCCCGGACGGCGCGGGTTCATTGCCGCTTCACTAGCACGACGTTCAAGCACGGTGCCGACGGCCCGTTTCCGTTGGGGTACGAGTACACTTTGTGATGCAAATCCGACCCGCAATGCATTCGAGTCGGCGATGGCCGCGCTCGAGAGAGGACACGAAGGAGAGCCTTTGCCTCGGGCAGGGCGCTGGCGCCCTAAAGCCTAGATACGATTTTACGATGCTTAAAATCCCAGCCACGAGCTGCGCCGTCCCTGGCAACGTAAGTTTCGTACCAATCAACCACTCAGGACCAAAACGGAATACGCTCCCTCGATTATTCCTTCTGCAGGGGAGGGTGAGCCCATGGACGGACGGGCAACTGCATCGATTGTCCTTCTAGAAGATGAGGCGCTGATCGCCCTAGACATCGCAGATCAGCTTCAGAATGCCGGGTTCGCGATTGCCGAAACCTTCTCGTCATGTGCCGCTGCACTTGAATGGCTATCGGTCCATACGCCAGATCTAGCAATCCTGGATATCCAGCTGCGCGATGGTGACTGCGAAGAGGTCGCCAAGGCGCTCCACGAGCGCAAGG
>NZ_RZQG01001676.1:0-575 GCF_003998635.1 Mesorhizobium sp. M7D.F.Ca.US.004.03.1.1 | reverse complement strand
GGCTTGGGTTGCCGGTTGGTTCGCCTGCTTCGCTATAACCCAGAGCGCCTCCCTGCTCCTCATCGGCCCGGTCATCGACAAGGTTGGGGCCGTACGGCTTCTTCCCGTCTTCATGTTGCCGATGGCGCTGGCCATGTTGCTCTTCGGAACGCTGGACTCGCCCTATGTCTTGCCGTTCGCTTTCACCTTGATGGCAGTTTCCGGCGGCGTGGCGCCGACGCTTGCTACCGCGCTCTGGGTGGAGCTGTTCGGTCCCGATCGCTTGGGTGGCGTAAGGTCCATCGCCGAAAGCGGCAACGTGATTGCAAGCGGCCTGGCCCCGGCGATCATCGGATCTCTGGTGGACTGCGGGGTCACGATGCGGACCCAGGCGTTCGGATGTCTGGTTTATATACTGGTCGCAAGTGCGCTAGCGCAGACGCTTCGACGCAAAGGAGCCGCCTACCAGGGAATGTCGGCTCCGTAAGCGTCGACAAAGCGACCGTTGAGCTGCTGGCGGTCGCCTGCGAAAAGAGCGGCAGCTCGATCCGCCTCAGATTGGCGTGGCTGTCTGCCAAGCCCGAGCACGACATAGG
>NZ_RZQG01001675.1:0-575 GCF_003998635.1 Mesorhizobium sp. M7D.F.Ca.US.004.03.1.1 | reverse complement strand
GACCTGGGCCGGGCTGATCATCACCGGACTTTCGGCTGGCGGCCTCGCCGGCTGCATTCTGACCGGACCGCTGGTGCGAAGGGTTGGCCATGCCCGCGCCTTCATGGTGCTGTCGGCGCTGATCGCGCTGGCCAATGCCGCTGTCGGCGCCGGGGTCCATCCGCTGCTGTGGATCGCCGCCCGCGCACTCTACGGCTTTGCCATATGCGGCCTGTTCATCGTTGCGCAGAGCTGGCTCAACGATGCCGTTGCCAATGCCATTCGCGGCCGGGTGATGGCGTTTTTCTACGTTGCCTATGTCGCCGGGCTCGGCGTCGGCTATGCGACGCTGGCGCTGGTCGATATCAGGACGGCGGATGCGCCGCTGATCGGTATCGTCTTCACGGCGCTGTCGATCCTTCCCGTGGGGATGACGCGGCTGGCCCAGCCGCCGGCGCCGCAGGCGGCTTCAGTGGCGCTGCGCCGGGCCTGGCGGATTTCGCCGGTCGGCGTCGCCGGCATGCTGGCGGTCGGCGGCCTGTCGATGTCGATCGCGGGCTTCGCTCCGATCCATGCCACGGCCAAGGGCTACAGCC
>NZ_RZQG01001674.1:0-576 GCF_003998635.1 Mesorhizobium sp. M7D.F.Ca.US.004.03.1.1 | reverse complement strand
GCCTACGCCTATGTCTGGCTGCCCGACATCAAGGATTTCGACGCAATGAATTCGGTCTGGGAAAAATGGGTCCCGCAAGGTGCGGCCCCTGCCAGAGCCTGCGTCGAAGGCCGTCTGGCCGACCCGAGGTTGAAAGTGGAGATCCAGGTTTTCGCGTTACGCTGACGCTGCCTCTTGCAGATGGGTCGACGCTGGCCCCCTTCAGCTCAATGACCCCAGCCCTCAATGGCAGAACAGTCGCTAGCGATGATCCCGGCATCGTGGAGCATCAAGGCGCTTTCGACCAGCGACAGCGCCAAGTGTATTGATTGGAGTCGCCAGGCGCGATTCCGGAAGGTCCGCCAAGACGCGCCCATCGGCGGCGACAGCATGTGCTGGCGCACAGGGCAAGACCCATTTTGTCGATACCAGATCTGCCAGTAGGTTTCCGATGCGCCGGACCTGCGCGTTCCTTCAATCTTGATCAGCAGCACGCCCCGAAAAACACCGCAGCGATGTTGGGGCGATAGATCGGATTATTGGGGATGCCAAGAAACCTTGCCAACCGAGCCCCGAGGTAATGCTGCTGAGTGCGGG
>NZ_RZQG01001673.1:0-576 GCF_003998635.1 Mesorhizobium sp. M7D.F.Ca.US.004.03.1.1 | reverse complement strand
CCTCGAGCACGTCCACCAATGCGAGACCTTTCACCGCGGCGCGAACGCCTGCGCCGCGGTTCGACCCGAGGTAAACGCAATGGAAATTCCACCTGCCGCAAGCCGCGCACTTTTGCGGCATCGACGTTATTGCTGCGAAGTGCGCCTGGGCGGGCGGATTTGCCGGTGTTCAATTCCAATTGTCATGCCCTTCGCGATCCTTGCTCAGGAAGTGACAGCGTTTTGAGTTTCGGAAGTCTTGTTTTGCGGAGCCACACAGAGACCCGCGTGACAGGCAGGCTCACCCGTGTAGTTGGCCAGGGCTTGGAGCAACGAGGTGAGGTAGCGCTGTTTGGTTTGGTCCGGCACTGGCTCCGAATGGTCCAGCGATTTGATTGCCACCTCGATCAACTCGATCGCCCGGTCCTTGTTGCCGCTCTCGTAATAATACTGAGCGACCGGAAAGTAACACCCGAATTTAAAGTCTCCATCGCCTTGCGGAGGATTAAGTTCCAGGATCTGTTCGGAGAGCTCCTTGCCCATCGCAAAGCGATCATCATGCGGAAGATGGGAGTTGTCGATCGTGGGATGGAAGAG
>NZ_RZQG01001672.1:0-580 GCF_003998635.1 Mesorhizobium sp. M7D.F.Ca.US.004.03.1.1 | reverse complement strand
AGATCAGGCAAAGCATCTTCGACGATGCTGAGATTTAGATCGAAACTCTCGGTATCGGCTGCGTTGGCGCGAAGAGAACGCACCTTGTTCATGATCGCCGCAACCGCCGCTTCTTTGTCGGGCGCTATGCGTGTTGTCACCGCTTTGGCCGCCAGAGCAGAAAAATCCACGGCGGCATAAGCCGGCACGGCTGCGGCGACTGTTGTTTTCAGCCGTTCTTTTACGATTGCGCGCCGGCCCGGCGGCGGAGCTATAGGGCCTGCTTTTGCGGCAAATGTTGCGCCGCGCCGCAGGCGGGTTTGCAAGAGGCCTGAGCGGTACGCCGGTGTTGTCGGCACAATGGTCGGGAGCGCAGGAGATGGAACCGCCGCGGAAGCGTCCAATCCAGGGATTTTCGTGCGCGAAGCGTCGGTAAAGGCGGGCAGGGGCATGAACGCGCGTTTGGCGAGCTGGCCGTCGGCGAAATAGAAATTGCGGGTGCCCAGGATCGGCAGTTCGCCGCGTGGCAATATGATGACCTTGTTCTTGTCGAGCGTCCGGATTTCATCCGGCCGCATCAGGGGCCGTCGCACTTCCTTGC
>NZ_RZQG01001671.1:0-581 GCF_003998635.1 Mesorhizobium sp. M7D.F.Ca.US.004.03.1.1 | reverse complement strand
GATCGACCTCATTCCCGACAATTATCAAATAACGGCAATATGTTACGCCATGAACGTGGCGGAACGCCTGACCCGCAAGGCCAATGTGACGATCATCATGTTGGGTGGCGTCTATCATCCCGCATCGGCGTCTTTTTCGGGCACGCATGATTTCGATATCTTGAAGAGCGTCGGCATCAACGCCGCCTTCCTGTCGGCCGCCGGCGTCGATGCCAAACGCGGCGCCACCTGCGAGCATTTTCACGAGGCGGTGGTGAAGCAGAAGGTGATGGGCCTGGCGCGCGAGAACTATCTCGTCGTCGACAGCAGCAAGATCGGCAAGCTCAAGCGCGCCTTCTTCTCAGCCATGGACGGCTTCGACGCGGTCATCACCGAACATGGTGAGGTTGGACCGGATTCATTCCAGCTGCCGGCTGACTCCGTTTGACATTTTGCCGACCTGATGGAAAAGTTACAAAAAAAGTAAGAGAAGTCCCAAAAGACGATCTCGATATGCCGGGTAGGGGACGCGTCAAGGGAAGGAAATGCAGGCGTCATGATCGAACAGAGTTCGATTTCGCCATCGTCCGAGGCCCCCTTGC
>NZ_RZQG01001670.1:0-582 GCF_003998635.1 Mesorhizobium sp. M7D.F.Ca.US.004.03.1.1 | reverse complement strand
GCGCTGGCGCATGCCGGACGGGCGCTGGTCGATGACGTGCGACAGGATCGTCTTGTAGGCGCGGATCGCCTCTTCGGAACCGGGTTCGGGTTTGATGTCGACCATGCCGGCCGCGCCTAGACAGAAACGTCCGCGATGGCCGCCTTGGCCATGGCGAGTTGCGCCGGCGCGACGGAAAGATCGCGCAGGCCGGCCTCGAGCAGTGACGGGATCGAGGCAGGATCGCCGCCGGCATCGCCGCACAGGCTGACCGGGATTTTTTCACGCTCGCCGTACGCGGTCACGGCTGCGATCAGCCGCAGCACGGCCGGATGACGGACCGAATTGAGATGCGCCACGGCAGCGTTGTCGCGGGCGGCCGCCATGACATACTGGGTGAGGTCATTGGAGCCGATCGAGAAGAAGGCGGCGTCAGCAAAGGCTTCCGGCACGATTGCCACCGATGGCACCTCGACCATGATGCCAAGTGGCGGCATTCTATGCGCGATGCCGCGCGCGGCGAGCACTGTCTGCTCCTCGGCGAACATCGCCGCTGCCTGCCTGTATTCCTCTACAACGGCGATCATCGGAAACATCACTTTC
>NZ_RZQG01000166.1:0-9133 GCF_003998635.1 Mesorhizobium sp. M7D.F.Ca.US.004.03.1.1 | reverse complement strand
CGTCGATCTCGCGATAGAGCGCTCGACAACCAGATCGACGGTCAGGTGCAGCTCGATCTCTATCAGATGGTCAGCCGGCTGATCTATGTGACCAGCGGCTGGTATCTGAAGAACGATGCCGGCACGGCACCCCTTGGCCAGCGCATCACTGAGCTGCTGGAAGCCCGCAAGGCGCTGGATCCCAGGCTCGTTTCGCTGCTGCCGGCCTTCTCGCGTGAGCGGATCGAGGAGAAGCGGCACGGGCTGTTCAAGGCCGGCGCGCCGGAAAAGCTGGCCGAACAGCTGGCGCTGAGCGAGGTGGCGGAACTCATCCCCGACATCGCGCTGACGGCGCGCACCGCCGGCGCCGACATCGTCGCCGCGGCCAAGGCGTTCTTCGCCGTCAGCGATGCCTTCCGCATCCCGCGTGTCGAGGACGCGGCACGCTCGATCACGCCGTCGGACTATTACGACCAGCTGGCGCTTTCGCGCGCGACCGACACGATCGGCGCCGCACGGCGTGGTATCGCGGTGGCGGCACTCACCGGCCACGCCAATACGGCCGATCCGGTGGCCGCCTGGCTGGAAGCCGGCGGCGAGCGCGTGGCGCGCATCCGCGAGCGGCTGCAGGCGCTGACCGAGGGCGGCGACATCACCGTGTCGCGGCTGTCTGTCGCATCGGGGCTGATGAGCGATCTGACGGGGATGTGAGTGATTCGTTTGACGAGGTTGGCTCTGCCCGTTCGGTTGGGTGAGAAGCATCAACCGCGGTCGTTTGCATGCGCACGGGAAAACATGCAGACATGATGCCAACCGCCAGCGTTACGAAGGCGATCGGAGGGGATATGACCGAGGTAGCAGTGCAGCGTGCGTCTGGACGCGGCATCTGGGGATGGATGTTCTTCGACTGGGCAGCGCAGCCGTTCTTCACGGTCGTTACCACCTTCATCTTCGGGCCGTATTTCGTTTCGCGCATGGCAAGCGATCCAGTCACGGGCCAAATCGTCTGGGGTTATGGTATCGCGGCGGCCGGGTTGGCCATCGCCGTGCTGTCGCCGATCCTCGGCTCGATTGCCGATCAGACCGGGCCGCGCAAGCCGTGGATCGCATTCTTTGCCGCCATCAAGATCACCAGCCTTTGCCTGCTGTGGTTCGCCACCCCCGGTTCGAACCTGTTTCTGGTCGTGGCGTTGTTTTCGCTGGCATCGGTCGCGGCGGAATTCTCGACCGTGTTCAACGATTCGATGATGCCGCGCCTGGTGCCGAAGAGCGAAATCGGCAGGATTTCCAATGTTGCCTGGGGTCTCGGCTATCTCGGCGGCATGATTGCGCTGATCTTCGTCATTACATGCATGGCCGGCATCCCCGAAACCGGCAAGACGATCATCGGCATCGACCCGCTCTTCGGGCTCGACCCGAAGCTCGGCGAGGACGCCAGGGCCACCGGGCCGCTGTCAGCCGGCTGGTATTTCCTGTTCATCCTGCCGATGTTCTTTTTTACCCCCGATGCCCTCAAGGGCCTGCCGATCGGCCCGGCGGTGCGAGAGGGGTTGGCGGAGCTGAAAGTAACACTGGGTGAGGTGCGCAAGCGCAGCGGTATCTTCCGCTTCCTCGTCGCCCGCATGATCTATCAGGACGGCGTCAACGCGCTGCTTACGCAAGGCGCCGTATTTGCCGCGGCGATGTTCGGCTGGTCGATCACCGAGGTCGGCTTGTTCGGCATCATCCTCAACGTGGTAGCCATCTTCGGCTGCTGGATCGCCGCTTACCTTGATACCCGCCTAGGCTCCAAGGCGGTGGTGCTGATCTCGCTGGGAATGTTGACGATCGCGACCATCGGCATCATCTCGACCGGGCTCGGCTATACGCTGTTCGGCGCATTGCCGCTTTCCATTGCCGATTCGGGCGGCCTGTTCGGCACGGCGGCCGAGAAGGCATACATCCTCTACGGCCTGTTGATCGGGCTGGCCTTCGGGCCGGTTCAGGCGTCGTCGCGATCCTATATGGCGCGGAGCGTCACGGCGGCAGAATCCGGCCGCTATTTCGGCATCTATGCGCTGGCCGGCAGGGCAACCAGTTTCCTGGCGCCGTTCCTGTTTTCAACGATCTCCTTTGCCACGGGCTCGACGCGGCTCGGCATGGCGGTGATCATCCTGTTTCTCGGTGTCGGCATGGCGATCCTGATCAAGACGCCGTATCCGGCGGATCGGCCGGCGGAATAGCTTACCCTCCCCCTTGTAGGGAGGGTCGATCCGCGGAGCGGGGTAGGGGGCGGCGCTGCCCCTACCCTGTCTCTTGAATTTTGCTTCGCAAAAATCGTTCAACGACCCTCCCCGCGGGAGGAGGGTAAGGGGCCTCAATGCCGGAAATGCCTTACGCCGGTAAACACCATGGCGATGCCGTGCTCGTCGGCGGTGGCGATGACGTCCTTGTCGTTCATCGAACCGCCGGGCTGGATGACAGCGGTGGCGCCGGCGGCGATCGCCGACAGCAACCCGTCGGCGAAGGGGAAGAAGGCGTCGGAGGCGACGACTGAACCCTTGGTCAGCGGTTCGGCAAGGCCCGCGGCCTCGGCCGCGTCGAGCGCCTTGCGGGCGGCGATGCGTGAGGAATCGACCCTGCTCATCTGGCCGGCGCCGATGCCGACGGTTGCGCCGTCCTTAACGTAGACGATGGCGTTGGACTTGACGTGCTTGGCGATGCGGAAGGCGAATCTCAGGTCGGCCATTTCGGCCGGCGTTGGCGCGCGCTTCGTCACCACCTTCAGCTCGAGGTCATCGACCACGGCATTGTCCCGGCCCTGGACGAGCAGACCGCCGGCGACGGATTTGACCGTCGTGCCAGGCGTGCGCGGATCTGGCAGGCCGCCGGTGACCAGCAGGCGCAGGTTCTTCTTTGCCGCGACGACTGCCGCTGCCTCGTCGGTCGCGCCGGGCGCGATGATCACCTCGGTGAAGGTCTTGACGATCTCTTCCGCCGCCTCGGCGTCGAGGACGCGATTCACAGCGATGATACCGCCGAAGGCCGAGACCGGATCGCAGGCGAGCGCCTTGGCGTAGGCTGCCTTCAGCGAGGTGTCTTCAGCAACGCCGCAAGGGTTGGCGTGCTTGATGATGGCGACGGCGGCGGAGCGCGCCGGATCGAATTCACCGACCAGTTCGAAGGCAGCGTCGGTGTCGTTGATGTTGTTGTAGGACAGCTGCTTGCCCTGCAGCTGGCGCGCCGTGGCGACGCCCGGCCGCTTGTCGCCATTGACGTAGAAGCCGGCGCTCTGATGCGGGTTCTCGCCGTAGCGCATCACTTCGACCAGCCTGCCGCCAAAGGCGCGCCATGTCGGATGTTCGATCTCGAGCGCCTCGGCGAACCAGCCGGAGATCGCCGCGTCATAGGTAGCGGTGCGGGCAAAGGCCTTGGCCGCCAGCTTCTTGCGGAAATCCAGCGACAGCGAGCCGATGTTCATCGCCAGCGCATTCAGCACCGAGGCGTAGTCGCCGGGATCGGTGACGATGGCGACATAGGCGTGGTTCTTGGCCGAAGCGCGGATCATCGCTGGCCCGCCAATGTCGATGTTCTCGACGATCGATGCGTAGTCGGCGCCGGAGCGGCGAACCTCCTCGAACGGATAGAGATTGGAGACGACGAGATCGATCGGCTCGATGCCGTATTTGCGCATTGCCGCGGAATGCTCCGGATCGTCGCGCACGCCAAGCAGCGCGCCATGCACGCTGGGATGCAAGGTCTTGACGCGACCATCCATGATCTCGGGGAAACCGGTGAGCTCGGAGACATCGCGCACCGCCAGGCCCGCCTCGGTGATCGCCTTTGCCGTGCCGCCGGTCGAGACCAGCTCGACACCGGCTGCTGCCAGCGCTTTGGCGAAATCAATGAGGCCGGTCTTGTCGAAGACGGACAGCAGGGCGCGACGCACGGGGACGAGATCAGGTGCGGGAATGTTCTTGGCGGCGACGGCCATGGGCTGGCGGCCTTTCACGGCTAAGCATGATGCCGAAAAGTTGCGGACTTTTCGGATAAACATCATACGACAAAACAAAAAGCCGGAGAGGAATTCGCGTTTCGACTTGAACGCATTCCGCTCTGGTGTGGTGGATGCCCGCGCCCGTAGCACATGCCGCCCGGAAATCAAACCGGCGGTCAGGTAAGCTCAGTTGTTTTCCGGGTAACCGGCGATGCTAGTGCGCGTCAGCTGCCAGTGGACTTCGGCGACTTCCGAGGCCTTGAAGGCAAGCACGATCTGGCGGCTGCGGCGCGGGCCGCCAAGGCCGGCGAAATAAATCGATTCCTCGACCTCCGGCACCACTTCGGCTGCTGTGAACACCCAGGTGTCGGCCTGATCGGCGGCCAGCACCAGGCGATCATGCTCGTCCTGTAAAAGGTTGATGTCGGGGTGGACGTGGAAACGGATGGTGACGAAGTCGCGGCCATTGTTGCGGATCGCCGCATTGCCGGGCCGCTGGAAACGGTCCCTGCCGGCCAGTACATTGCCGTTCGACGACAGTTTCAGCTCGCGCTCATGCAGGAAGCCGAATCGCGGGACATAGCCGTCATGGCGGGCGATGAACCCCTGAACGCCCTTCTGGTCGGTGCGCTTGCACTGCACATGCTGCGGGCCGCCGATCAGCGGCGAACCGAGCAGGTCGTTGACGCGCAGCGAATGGCTGAAGCGTGCCGACGAGGTGTCGTTGATGGTGGCGGTCGAGTGCGCCGCGGTGGCGCGCGCCAGCGGTCGGAATTCAGCCGCGCCATAGGTGTCGATGCCGGCATTGACGATGTAGTGCTGTCGGCCGGACGACAGTTCGAAGGCGAGGCAGCTGGCGTGTGCTGCGTTGGACACGTCGACCGGCGGCGGCAGGCCAGTGTCGGCAATGACCGTGGTGCCGCCCATCGACAGGCGCTCATAGCCGGAATGCGGCGCATGCAGCAGTGGCGCGCCGGCGGTATCGTCGTGGCGCAGGATGGTGGCGATGCGGTCGTGGATGGTGGCGCCCATGCCGTTGAATCGGGCGAGGCTGCCGTCCTGATGGCGGAAGAAGCGCAGCGCCGGCAGCATGCGGTCGATGGCGCCGATCAGCGCCTGCGGCGGCGTTTCCGCCTGGTTGGCATAGGTCTGGCGCAGCGGCAGAAGGTCGGCGAGGATTTCCAGGACGACCATCGGATTGCGCGAAATGTGCCCGCCGTCGGCGAGGATCTGGCGGTCGAGTTCCTCGGCCAGGTTGCGGGTTGCGCCGCGCAGCGCCGATGCCGGCGCTGGCAGGGACAGAGCGGCAAAGGCAAGCGCGATGCGGGCACGCAGCTTGTCCTTGCCGTCGGGCATTTCACGCGCCATCGACCGGAGGTAGCGGATCTGAACGGCAACCGACTTCAGGAAGGCGCGGTAGAAGGGGAACTCGGCGCCCTGTAGCACGACGGAGGAGTGCTGCAGCCAGGCGATGATGCGCTTGGCCGTGGTGCCGGGCTCCCAGGCGACGCCGGAAATATGGCTGCCATGCATGGCGATCCAGTCGGAGACCAGGGCGCGGGCATTGGCGGCGGCAAGCTCGGTGCCGGCGGCGCGCATATGGCGTAGCCAGCGAAAGCCGTGCAGCGTCTTCTGCCAGCCGTGATTGGGCACGTTGATCTGGAACGGCGACTTGCCGCCGGTCTCGACCAGATGCCCCGACAGGGGATAGCGGCCGTAGTAGATCTCAAGCGCGATCTGCGGGTCGGCGAGGCGCAGGTCCGGCGGTGCGATCAGCACACGTTCCGGCGTGCGGCCGGAATAGCGCCAGCGATAGACCGGCCCGGCACGCAGGCGCCGGCGCGTTTTGCGCCAGAACTCCTTCGCGACAAGCGTCCACAGACGCGTCGTGCTGCTGGCAGCAAGTGCCAAAACCCCTCCTGATCGTCCACTACCCCGGCGCCGAGTTTACATGATTGCACGACTCGTGCGAAGGCGAATTCCATGGACGGCGCCGGTTCACCCGGTTTTGCCCCCGACTCTCCTTGAAAAAGTCAGTAAATCCGGGCAGTTAAATGAAAGCGCGTCGCGCCCGATCGGTCTGACGCAGCGCGCTTTGGTCTTCTGTTATGCATGTCGTCGTCCCGAAGCCGCTGCGCACTTTTGGGCGACATGCATTTAGCCGGCTCGACGCATGCGAGCGGCGAAGAAGCCATCGAGGCCCGAGCGCTCCGGCGCGCCGAGGTCAAGGTCGGCGGGTGTGGTGCGCAGCGTGCCTTGCGGCGTCAGGAACGGATCGATGCCGGCGATCTCGCCTTGCTGTGCCGGATCGTTGGCTATTTCAGCGGCGGCGGCCAAGAAGGCGCGATAGAGATCCTCGCCTTCGAGCGGATCGAGCGAACAGTTGGAGAAGACGATCCTGCCGCCGGGTTTCACCAGCGTGACAGCGCGGGCGAGCAGCCTGCGTTGCAGGTCGGCGAGTTTTTCGACATCGGCCGCCGTCTTGGTCCATGGCACGTCGGGATGCCGGCGCACCGTGCCGGTCGACGAGCAGGGCGCATCGAGGAGAACGGCGTCGAACAATTCCTTCGGCTCGTATTTGAGCAGGTCGGCCTGGACGATCTCGGCGGACAGGCCGAGGCGGTCGAGATTCTGCGTCAGCCGCACCAGCCGGTTCTTCGAGGTGTCGACAGCGGTGACCTTGGCGCCGGCGAGAATGAGCTGCGCGGTCTTGCCGCCGGGGGCGGCGCAGAGATCGGCAACGCGCAAGCCCCTGACATCGCCGAACAGCCGTGCAGGCAGACTGGCCGCGGCGTCCTGGACCCACCAGGCGCCGTCGGCAAAGCCTGGCAGTTCGGTGACCGGCCCAACGAGATTCTCCACCCGGACCGTGCCAGTCGGCAGGACGATGCCGCCGAGCTTTTCGGCCCAAAGCTCGGGATCGACCTTGACCGAGAAATCGACCGGCGCCTCGACGCGGTGGGCTTCCAGGATCTGCCTTGCCTTCTCGGTGCCATAGGTGGCCTTCAGCCGGTCGGAAAACCATTTTGGCGCTTCGTCGGTGGCGGCAAGGGCGGCAGGCAGTTCCGTTTCCTTGGCGCGCGCCAAGGTGCGCAGTACGCCATTGACCAGGCCGGAGAAACGCACCGTGCGCGGATCGGACTTGGCGTGGGTCACGGCCAGGTCGACTGCGGCGCTGTCGGGAATGTCGAGGAACAGGATCTGTGTCGCCGCCACATGCAATATGTGCGACAAAGCGGTGGCGTTGGGCGGCAGCGGCTTCTCCAGGCGCCGCGCCAGCAGGCCTGATATGGTCATGCGATAGCGCAGCGCTGTAACCAGAATGGCGCGGACAAGGCCGCGATCGCGAAGGTCGAGCGCCTTGTATTGCGGGTGGCCGTTTTCGTGATCGGTCAGGCCGTCGAGCGGCGTTCTGGCGTCGATGACGGCGGCAAGCAGCCGCGCCGCTGCCTTGCGGGCGGCAAGGCCGGCAACGAAGTCGCCGCCGTCTCTGTGTTCCTGATCGCCTGAAACCGTGCGTCGAGATCCTCTGTCCACCACGCTCACGACCACCGGCCCTTGGGTCCGGTCGGGTTGCGGCCCCACGGGTTGGATTTCGGCTTGGCGGGCTCCGCCGGCTGCTTGGGCCGTGCTGCCTGATCCCACGGGCCTGACGGCCGCTGTTCGTCCGCCTGCCGTGGTGGTGCCGGGGTCTGGCGCTGAGCTTGAGTTTCGCTCCCTCCCATCTGCTGTGCCATCGCCTGCAGGGCAGCGATGCGGTTGTTGGTGCTCGGGTGGGTGGAAAACAGACTGTCCATGCGCTCGCCGGAAAGAGGATTGATGATGAAGAGATGCGCGGTTGCCGGATTGCGCTCGGCATCGGGGTTGCGGATGCGTTCGGCGCCGCGGGCGATCTTGTCAAGGGCGGAAACCAGCCAGAGCGGGTGTCCACAGATTTCGGCGCCGCGCCGGTCGGCCTCATATTCGCGGGTGCGGCTGACCGCCATCTGCACGACCATGGCGGCAAAGGGCGCCACAATCATCGCGACCAGCACGCCGACAATGCCGAACGGATTGTTTTCACGATTGCCGCCGAAGAAGAAGGCGAAATTGCCGAGCATCGAGATAGCGCCGGCAAAGGTGGCGACGATCGTCATGGTCAGCGTGTCGCGATGCTGCACATGGGCGAGTTCGTGCGCCATGACAGCGGCGACCTCTTCAGGCGTCAGTGCCTGCAACAGGCCGGTAGAGGCAGCCACTGCCGCGTTCTGCGGGTTGCGGCCGGTGGCGAAGGCGTTCGGCTGCGGGTTGTCGATCAGATAGGTCTTCGGCATCGGCAGGCCGGCCTGTTTGGCCATTGCCTTGACTATGGCGTAATATTCGGGCGCGTTCCCTTCGTCGACCTCGACGGCACGGTTCATCGACAGCACCATCTTGTCGGCGTTCCAGTAGCTGAACAGGTTGGTGCCGGCAGCGATAAGCAGCGCGATCATCATGCCGCCGGTTCCGCCGATCAAAAAGCCGACGCCCATGAACAGCGCGGTCATCGCGGCAAGAAGCATGGCGGTGCGAAGCGTGTTCATCGTCTGCTCCTGTCCAACTGGTGGTGAAAGGGGGTCGATCCGTGTGAGTTCATCGCTATATGATGGGAAACGCCTGGTCCTGTTTCAATCCGCCGGAAATATCACATGAACGACGAAACCAGTAAAATCGATGCCGACCTTGGCCATGACGTCGAGCCAAAGGCGCTGACGCCGCAAGCCAGACGGGCGCTCGCGGAAGCCGAGGCAAGACGCGTGAAATATCTGGAGAAGGAAGCAGCCGCGCCGAAGGAGATCGGCGGCCGTGGCGGCAAGGAGCCCGGCCGCTATGGCGACTGGGAGGTGAAGGGCCTGACCAGCGACTTCTAAGGTATGGTGATATTCACGTGATGCTGGCCTGCAAGCGTTGGTTTCCTGCGCTTCCGGTGCTCACGTCCTTCAAGTGCGCTCCGCTCCGGTTCTCGGAAACCGTCTTGTTTGGTCGCTACGCGCCCGTCTTCGACTCCGACTCGGCTTGACCTGAATCTCAATACACACTTGGCTAGGCGGCGCTGCGCTGCGGCTCGAGCGCGATCCAGCCGTTTTCGTCGAGGGTGATGCCGATCCCCTCGTAACCTCCTATCGCGGCGTGCTGGCTTTGCAGCGCATGCTTGTGCGT
>NZ_RZQG01001669.1:0-584 GCF_003998635.1 Mesorhizobium sp. M7D.F.Ca.US.004.03.1.1 | reverse complement strand
CCCGCCGATTGCGTCTATTTCGGCGAAATCAGCCTTTCGGGCGCCGTGAGGCCGGTTGCGCATGCGCAACAGCGCCTCAAGGAAGCCGAAAAGCTGGGTTTTGGAAGCGCGGTTCTGCCCTCGGGCAGCGGGGAATTGGCCGGGGGGATCGGGGCCGGTTCTTTCCAGCCGACCGAGCTTGCCGACCTCGTGGCACGCATAGCCGGCTCACGCCGAAGCCGCGTGGACGTAGAAGACTAGAGCATCGGACCCAAGGGCGGGAACCGGTTTTGGGAAAACCCGATGCTCCGCGCTATAATGCGGCTCATGGAGTGGGGCGAAAGACATGCCGATTACGCTGCTTGACGGAATTCTCGTCGGCTTCACTCTGGTCTCGGCGATGCTCGCCATGGTTCGCGGCTTCTCGCGCGAAATCCTGTCCGTCGTCTCCTGGGCAGCAGCAGCCGCGGCGGCGTTCTTCTTCTACAAGCCGGTCCTGCCTTACCTCAAGCCCTACATCGAGAACGAAAAGATCGCCATGGCGGCCTCCGCCGGCGTCGTCTTCATCATCGCGCTGATCGTCGTCTCGGTCATCACCATGAAGC
>NZ_RZQG01001668.1:0-585 GCF_003998635.1 Mesorhizobium sp. M7D.F.Ca.US.004.03.1.1 | reverse complement strand
ACCCTATGATCTGGTCTCGGTCGCCGGAGGCTGGAAGCATCTCACCCGCCCGGCCTATGCCGATGCCATCCGCTGTGCAGTCGGCGGTAACGAACGCCCGGCAGACTTCACGCAATCTGAAGTGCTGGTGCTGATGTGCATCGGCTACTTCCAGCCGATCACCCGCGCCGAACTGTCGTCTTTCTTCGGCAAGGAGATCAGTCGCGATTTTATTGGTCATCTGCGCGGTGCCGGCCTGATCGCTTCCGGTCCGCGCAGCCCAACGCCGGGCGCGCCCTACACCTATGTGACGACAAAAGAATTCCTGCTTGAGTTCGGGCTCGACACGCTGCGCGACCTGCCGGATTTCGAAGCGCTCGAGGACGCAGGGCTACTTTCCAAGGAGAAGCTGCTGGCAGGCGATATTCCGGCCGGGTTGGGAAGCGGGGACGACGAGGACGAGGAAGAGCCAAAAGCACAGATCGTCGAAGATGAAATGTCTCTGAGTGGCGGTCTCGGTTAGGGACTCGCTTTAGGGGGCAGAACATTTCAGTTCAAAAAGCGATGGGATGGAAGGCTCTCTCTCCCGGTGCTAGGCGAGCGAGC
>NZ_RZQG01001667.1:0-586 GCF_003998635.1 Mesorhizobium sp. M7D.F.Ca.US.004.03.1.1 | reverse complement strand
TCCAGCGCTCTATGATCCGCTGATAGCAAAGCTGATCACCCATGCACAGACGCGTGCCGACGCGATCGAGCTACAGGCCAGGGCACTCGATTGCTTCGCTGTCGAAGGCATAGCCACCAACATCACCTTTCTATCGGCCCTTCACCGCAACCCCCGCTGGCTTGAGGGAGCGCTGTCAACCGGCCTGATCGCAGCCGAATTTGGCGCCCGCTTCCAGCAGCGTCTGTGTGAGAGTGACGAACTGCTGATGCGCGCCGCTGTTGCCGCAGCTATTCACCTCACTAGCCACTATCGCTGGGCAAGAGAAAACAGCCCTCCGTCCTCGGTGGCACTCTCCGTCTTGCAAGACAGCGACCGCATTGATCTGACAGCGATATCTGGCCGCGATGGCGTGGTCGTCGAATTTAACGGCCGATGCACCGCAATCGCAACCGATTGGCAGCCGGGTGATCCGCTTTGGCATGGCACAATCGATCACGCACCGGCGCATTTCAAGGTTACCATTGCGGATCACTCGATCGCGCTCTCGCAGGGCGGCGTGCGAAGCTCGTTGCGGGTGCTGACGCCCCGTCAGGCCGATCTTTTC
>NZ_RZQG01001666.1:0-589 GCF_003998635.1 Mesorhizobium sp. M7D.F.Ca.US.004.03.1.1 | reverse complement strand
ATGCCCAGGCAATCTCCGGTGAGTATCTTGCCGGCGACTTCGACGACGCCATGGCTGATGTCGACATGGATTTCGATAGTCGCTCGGATGAGCCGGTCGCATTCGATGAGCCGCAAGCGCATGACATGCCTGCCGATTCCGCTGACGCGAAGGGCGAGATTTCCAGCCCTGAAGGCGCGTCGGATGATGCTTTCGACCTGAATTTCGACGTCTCGTTTGCCGACGCGATCGAAGAGCCGGTCACAGAGGTTGCCACCGCTACGGTCCAGCCGGTGGCGCCAGCCGCTGATGTGGCCGAGCCGGTGCAAGCCCCGATCGCGGACGAACGAAGCCTGGAAGACGAGTTGAATGCGCTGCTGGGCGCCATGACGGCGCGCACAGTGCCCATGGCCAGCGAGCCCGCCACTGCTCAGCCAGCTGTCGCCGCCCCGCCGCCTGCCGAAGCAGCAGAGACCGCGGAAGAACCTGCCGAACTTGTCGGCGACCTCCACTGGGATCTTGATGAATCTTCGCCTGAGCAGCCTCAGCACCTTGGTGATGCGCAAGCGGCCGACGTGAATCTCGACGATCTTCTGCTTGATGAAGTTGA
>NZ_RZQG01001665.1:0-590 GCF_003998635.1 Mesorhizobium sp. M7D.F.Ca.US.004.03.1.1 | reverse complement strand
GTGCAGGATTTGGATGGGCCAAGTCTATGCCTTGACCGGTGGCGGCGCCGAGCAGCTGAATTCGCGCGAAGCGACACCCGCGCCTAAAGGGCTGCTCTTGCCTGATTTCGGCGTGGCTTTCACCGAAGGAGCCGATTTCGCCAATGCCAATCCAGATGGTTCGGCGTGGGATGCCTTCACTTTGACAGGATGCAGCGATGAATAGCGCCATGAAATCGATCATCTGGGCCAGCGCCCTGCTTGCATCCGCGACGACAATCACCGTGGCGCGGGCGGACGAGCCGGCGCCGTCGCGCCCGCCCATCGACAAATGCGTCTGGGAAAGGCTGACGGACAAAAATGTCGGCATGGCCGCTTGGGCGCAGCGCTGCGACTTCGGCTTCCGACAGATCCATTTCGAGTTCGCCGGCAACGCACTCGCCATCAAATACAGCGATGGCGGTGCGGCCGACCCTCTTGTCGAGGTGTTCGACATCATATCAGGCGAAACCGCCGAGGCTGCGTTGCAGCGCCTGTTCCTGGACAAGACGGACAAGGCCATCAGCGCGCGCTGCGTGCTGGCGCCTTACACCGAGGGCACAGTACCCGCC
>NZ_RZQG01001664.1:0-592 GCF_003998635.1 Mesorhizobium sp. M7D.F.Ca.US.004.03.1.1 | reverse complement strand
GGGAGAAAAACGATGGTTGTAAGCGCCAACAGACTTGAACTGCTGCAGATCGCCGACGCGGTTGCGCGTGAAAAGTCGATCGACAAGTCGATCGTCATCGCCGCCATGGCCGATGCGATCCAGAAGGCGGCGCGCTCGCGTTATGGCCAGGAAACCAACATCCGCGCCGACATCAACCCGAACACCGGCGAGATGAAGCTGCAGCGGCTGATGGAAGTGGTCGAGAAGGTCGATGACTACGCCACGCAGATCGCCATTTCCTCGGCCCGCGAGCGCAATCCCGACGCCCAGCTCGGCGATTTCATCGCCGAACAGCTGCCACCGATGGATTTCGGCCGCATCGCCGCCCAGTCGGCCAAGCAGGTCATCGTGCAGAAGGTGCGCGAGGCCGAACGCGACCGTCAGTATGACGAATACAAGGACCGCATCGGCGAAATCGTCAACGGCACCGTCAAGCGCGTCGAATACGGCAACGTCATCGTCGACCTTGGCCGAGGCGAAGCGATCATCCGCCGCGACGAACTGATCCCGCGCGAAAATTACAAATATGGCGACCGCGTCCGCGCCTACGTTTACGACGTGCGCCGTGAGC
>NZ_RZQG01001663.1:0-593 GCF_003998635.1 Mesorhizobium sp. M7D.F.Ca.US.004.03.1.1 | reverse complement strand
GTCAAGGGCGGCAGGCCGAGCAGCCAGACAAAGGCGAGAACCAGCGCCGGCATCAGGAACAGCTTCAGCACCGAAAGCGCCAACGCCGGCCGGACATTGCCGGAGATACCGAAGCGGCGCAGGCTGAGGCCCATGGCAAACAGCGCCACCGGGCCGGCCGTATCGGCCAGCGCATCGACCAGCCGCTTGACAAGATCGGGCAGCGGTACGCCGCTGAGGCGCCATGCCAGCCCCGCCAGAATGCCGATGATCAGCGGATTGATGAACAGCCGCCTCAGGAAGCTGCGGATCATGCGCAAGGGGTGCATGGGCTCGCCGCCGCTGCGGCCGAACATCTCGAACAGGACGATCGAGGCCATCATCATGATCGGCAGATGCACGGAGACCAGCAGTGACAGCACTTCGAAGCCGCTCGGGCCGAATATGCCAAGGATGAAGGGAGCGCCGAGCAGCACGACATTGGAATAGGCCGAAGATACGCCACCGACGACACCGGCGCGTGCATCCCGCCCGAATATCCGCGTGGTGACGAGATGGCCGGCGGCCCAGGTGATGGTTGCGGCCGCGAAATAGGCGCCCCACAGCGGCCAAGG
>NZ_RZQG01001662.1:0-594 GCF_003998635.1 Mesorhizobium sp. M7D.F.Ca.US.004.03.1.1 | reverse complement strand
GACATCATCTTGCTGTGCTGCGCCGAAATGTACCGGGAGGGAACCTTCACCGCGAACGTGCCCCTGCTGCTGCCCTATCAACTCACGTTTGACGTCGTGCGGCGGCTGGCGGAAGCCAAGGGCAAAGTCAGGCTTGCCCTGCTGCTCCCGACCGAGTGGCACATCGGCCAGGATCGCGCGACCTGGACCTCGCAGGCCTGGATGCGCAATGTCGAGCCGCATTTCGGCGTCGGGATTCCGGATGGGCAGGCTGTCGAACAGCTCAAGGGCGAAGGCCCATACGATCTGGCGCTGATCTGGGGCTATGGCGACGGGCTCGCGCCGCACGATCCGGACGATCTTTTGGAGACGATCTCCGCCGCTCTCGGCTGCCCGACGATCACGCCCAACGTGCTCAACATCTTCAACGCGCGCATGCTGCTGAGACCCGCCTGGCCGGAGCGGCCGCATGTCGGCAGGGGCTGATCGCGGCCGCAATGCTTTCGGGGGGAAAAGACCGGCCCGCACGTTGCGCAAGCCTACATCGTCGACTGTCGCTCGACATCCTTCTTGTGCCGTGGTCTGCAATGCCGCCACGGTGCTCGGTAAGAAAAC
>NZ_RZQG01001661.1:0-594 GCF_003998635.1 Mesorhizobium sp. M7D.F.Ca.US.004.03.1.1 | reverse complement strand
GCGCTCGGCGACCTCGAGAAGATCCGCCGGCTGGTGAAGATCACCGTTTTCGTCGCCTCGACACCTGAGTTTGTCGAGCAGCATCTGGTTGCCAACGGCGCCTCAGACTTCCTGGTCGCGGCACTTGGCGAGCGCGGCAAGCATGCCCGTTCCGCTGTCGGCACGGCCTGCCTGCCGCTTAATGCCGCAGTGGAAATCGAAGCCATCTTCGAAGTCGAATGAGCCAGGGGACGATCATGACCGACATATCCTGGCTGACCGCCCGGCCCGTCGCCCATCGCGGCTTTCACGACATGAACAAGACGCGCTGGGAAAACACGCTTTCCGCTTTCACGGCGGCGGCCGAGCGCGGCTATGCGATCGAATGCGACGTGCACCTGTCGTCGGATGGCGTTCCCGTGATCATTCATGATGACGATTTGCAAAGGCTGACCGGCCAGGACGGTTTCGTCTGGCAACGCACCGCGGCGGAACTTACGGCGCTCAAGGTCGGCGGCACATCGGACCACCTGCCGACGCTGCAGGAAGCGCTCGACCTGATTGACGGCCGCGTGCCTATGGTTGTCGAGCTGAAAGGGATTCCCGGTCGTGACG
>NZ_RZQG01001660.1:0-596 GCF_003998635.1 Mesorhizobium sp. M7D.F.Ca.US.004.03.1.1 | reverse complement strand
GATAAGCAGGCTCGCCGAGAGCAGCGTGACATCGGGAATGCCGCTCCTTGTCGGGACAACCAGCATCGCCATGACCAGGAGCCACGCCGCCGTCGCACCGAGCCCGATCAAAAGCACGCGGCGATCGCCCCAGCGGTCGGTGAGCAAGCCCCAGGGCAGTTCGCTGAGCGCGACCCCCAGCCCGAGAAGGCCGAGTGCCAGGCCGAGCTCGGCATTGCCCAGATGATAGCCCTGACGAAGCACGACCGCCGTTGCCGGTATGCCGGAGAAAGTGGCGGAGAAGCTGGCATTGGCGGCAACGCCTATGCCCAGGACCTTCCAGCGATGGCCGGGCTTGAATGCTCTTCCGGTGAAGCCGGTATCTTCCAGAAGTTCCGGCTTCTGTCGGTCAGTGCAATTGACAATGGCGGACATGATTTCATTCCCGTGCTGGCCAGTGGTCTGGTCTTGACGGTCTGTTTCTAGCGCCGTAGTTTCATCCTTAAAATCAGCAATTTTTAAACTTACCATCCTGAAAAGCAGGACTAACAAAAAGCAGGACTAACAATATGCGACGCGTGACATTCGACCTCGACGTCCTCCGCAGTTTCGTCACC
>NZ_RZQG01000165.1:0-9137 GCF_003998635.1 Mesorhizobium sp. M7D.F.Ca.US.004.03.1.1 | reverse complement strand
ACTTTCGCCTCGGCAATCGAGGTCTATGTGCGCAATGGGCCGCCCACGGCCGAAGCCAAATAGCGATGAGAAAACCCGGCCTCCGCCTGATGCGCACCTGTCGCTGGCTGGCCATGGCCGGGGCTTTGATTGCGAGCTCGGCGGCCCGTGCAGAGGACGCACCGGATTTCCACCTCGATCTCGACACCGGTGGGCACAGTGCGCAGGTCACCGACCTCGCCTTTACGCCTGATGGCGAGGACATCGTCTCGGCATCCAATGACAAGACCATCCGTGTCTGGGACTGGCAGAGCGGAGTGACTCTACGCACCATTCGCGGCTATCTCGGCAATGGCAGCGACGGCAAGATCTTCGCGGTCGCGATCTCGCCCGACGGCAAAACGATCGCCGCCGGCGGCTATTTCGGCGCCAGCCTTGGTGACAAGCCGCCCTATGGCGACATCAGATTGTTCGACTTCGCCACAGGCAAGATGAAGGCGGTGCTCAGGGCCGCCGACTACGCGACCTACGATCTCGCTTTTTCTCCCGATGGCAAGACGCTGGCTGCCGGTGGCGCCGACGGCGTCGTCTATCTCTGGCGACCAGACGAGAAATCCGCGAGCGGCTGGACGCTGGACAAGAAGCTCGACGCCGATTCCTGGCACATCGACAAGCTCGCTTTCGCCGCCGCGGGAACCCGGCTGGCAGCGACCACCACCGACAACGGCATCCGGCTCTGGGACGTCGTGAAGGGCGAAGAGATCGCACTGCCTGACGAAGTCGAGCCGTTGCGGGACATCAGCGTGATGGCGCTGGCCGTTTCGCAGGACGGCAGCCTGTTTGCCACCGGTAGTAAGGATGGGCTGGTACAGCTCTCGCGGGCTGCTGACGGCACGCTGGTGCGCGCCATGCCGACGCAGGATTTCCTCATCGGCTCGCTGACCTTTGCCAAGGGGTCGCGGTTGGTCGCCTCCTGTGGCTATCGCTGTGCCGACAAGCACCGTTCCATCGTCTGGAACACCGACACCGGCGAGAAGGTGCTCGACTACACCGGCCATGACGGCACGGTCTATGCCAGCGCCGCCAATGCCGATGGCTCGCTGGTGGCGACGGCTGGCGGCACGCGCAACGCCATCCAGGTCTGGGACCCCGCGACCGGTGAGCGTAAGGCCTTGTTGCAGGGAATGGGCGAACCGGTGACCGCGGTCGGCATCGATGCGGCGAACGACGTCATCGCCTGGGGCAACGCCAACCCTTGTCCCGATCGCGTGGCCTGCCCCGAACAGCAGGGCGTGCTGGACAACACACTGGCGCTGCCGACCACCGAACGGTTCTTCGAGGATCCGCAGCCGTTGACGGAGCCAGCCTCATTTGCGCGTGCCACGCTGGCCGACGGCCAGTGGTCGCTGCGCGTCACGGCGGGCGGTAAGGACGCGCTGGAAAATGCCGTGCTGGAGATCGTCAATGGCGGCAAAATGGTGCGCGGCATCGAGAACGACGCCACCAACGGCTTTGACCATTCAGCCTACACGCTGATCGACAATGGCCTTGGCCTGATCACCGGCGGCAATGACGGCACGTTGATCGAATACAGAACCGCGACTGCGAAAGTGTCGGGCGAGTTCACCGGCCATACCGGCGAGATCAACGCCATGGTCGCTTCGGAGAAGGCTGGCCTGCTCGTCACCGGCAGCGCCGACCAGACGCTCAGGCTGTGGAACCTGAAGACGCATGAGCTGATCGTGTCGATGTTCTTTGCCGGCTCGCAATGGATCGTCTGGATGCCGCAGGGCTACTATTATTCTTCCGACGAGGGCGACAAGCTGATCGGCTGGCAGGTCAACCAGGGCCGCGACCATGAAGGCCGCTTCATCCGCGCGGGCCAGTTGAAGAAATACCTCTGGAGCCCGGAAATGGTGCGCCGGGCAATCATCCTGCGCAGCGCCAAACAGGCGATCAAGGAGATGCGGCCGGGCGTCGACAACGAGTTGCAGAAGCTGCTGCAGCGCAAGCCGCCGGAGTTCGCCATCCGCCTCGCCGACGACCAGAGCAAGGTCCGCGACGGTTATGTCGCCGTCGAAATATCAGGCACCAGGGAAGCTGGAACGGATGTCGCCGGCTTCTCGATCCTGTCGAACAGCCGCAATGTCGGCGACGTCACCGCCCGCTCGGTGGATGGCAACAGCACCATTGTCGAGATACCGGTCGAGAACGGCGAGAACACCATCCGCATCACCGGCACCAACGAATTTGGCTATCTGACCGAACGCAGCGTGACGGCACTGGCGAGAAAGACCGAGAAGGCCGAGGCCAAGGGCAAGCTCTATGTCGCGGTCATCGGCGTCGACAAATATCCGTTCCTGACCGATGCCTGTTCGGGCCGCGCCTGCGACCTGCGCTACCCCGTCGATGACGCCACCGAGTTCCTCAAGGTGATCTCGCAGAAATCGGCGCCGCTGTTCTCGTCGATGGAAACGCTGGTTCTGGTCAACCGCGAGGCGCTCGACGAGAGCCCCGACAAGGCCAAGCAGACCTACGCCGTCGCCAGTGCCGACAACATCATGGAGCCCGACTCCGACACGATCGACGACCAGCTCGCCGATTTCCTCGACCGGCCGGGCGAGCACGACACCACCATCATCTTCGTTGCCGGCCACGGCATCAACATCGACGAGGACTATTATTTCATCCCGACCGACGGCCGCAAACAGGATGCCGAGCGCTGGAAGCGTTCGTCGCTTGTCCATTGGTCGGACATCCA
Source organism: Mesorhizobium sp. M7D.F.Ca.US.004.03.1.1 (assembly GCF_003998635.1). Classification (NCBI taxonomy): domain Bacteria; kingdom Pseudomonadati; phylum Pseudomonadota; class Alphaproteobacteria; order Hyphomicrobiales; family Phyllobacteriaceae; genus Mesorhizobium; species Mesorhizobium sp. M7D.F.Ca.US.004.03.1.1. The sequence goes on along the minus strand of NZ_RZQG01000165.1, from coordinate 6,397 downwards.
GAAGTCGGTCGAGCGGGCAAAAGGCATGCGCTTTATGCTGCTCGACACCTGCCATGCCGCCAACGCATTCAATCCACGCCTGGAAAAAGACGCGCAGGACGCACGCATCGTGGTGTTTTCGGCGACCGCCGCCAACAACACTGCCGCCGAACTGCCGGAACTCGGCCACGGCGTCTTCACCTATTCGATCCTTGAAGGCTTGCGCGGCAAGGCCAGGACTTCGGACGGCGGCGTCACGCTGTTCGGCCTTGCCGACTATATTTCGCGCGAAGTGGTGCGGCTGACGTCGTCGAAGCAAAAGCCGTTCTACTATGTCGGCGGCGTAGAGAATATTGTGCTCGCCGAGCCATGATTGCCCGCCTGCTGACGACTATCGCCTTTTCGTTGATTGTCAGCGGCGCGGCACACGCCGCGCCTGTCGTCTGCCCACTGGGCACCGATAACTTTCCGCCCTTCTACGACGACGCCACTTTGTTCAAGGATGCCATCGCCAGCGTCGCCGATGTCGAGCCATCCAACCAGCGGTTGACCGGCATCACCGTGCCGCACCATCTTCTGGCCGCCGATCTGGTGGCGCTCGGTTTCCGGGCGGCGTCCGGCTTCCGCTACAAGCGCATCGTCATCCTGTCGCCGGACCATTTCCACAAGACGCACAAACTCTACGCCACCTCATTGCGCAGCTTCGATACCGTGCTTGGCCCGGTGGCGGCCGACACCGACGCCGTGCGGCGGCTTGAGACGAACAGCGACATGGTCGAAGAGTCCTGCCTGTTCGACAAGGAGCATGGCGTGCGCGCCATGCTGCCCTTCCTGCATCACTATTTCCCCGAGGCGAAAATCGTGCCGGTGGCAATGTCGGTCAAGGCGCGCCGCGGCGACTGGGACAGGCTGGCCGAGGCTTTGAAGCCGATTGTCGACAAGGACACACTGATCGTCGAATCCACCGACTTCTCGCACTATCTGCCGCAGCATGACTCCAGGCGCTTCGACCAGCAGTCACTGAACATGCTGGCCGCCGGTTCGCTCGACGGCATAGCAGCACTTCGCCAGCCCGATCATGCCGATTCCGCCGGCGCGCTCTACATCCAGACCAGGCTGCAGCGCGAGCTGTTCGGCGCCCAGCCGCTGGTCGTCGCCAACGAGAATTCGCAGGAACATACGTCGGACTATGTCGAGCGGACCACCAGCTATGTGGTGGCGCTGTTCGGCACCTTCGGCCCCGGCTTCAACAATCCGGCACGGCCAAAGGACAGGATCTACTACCTCGCCGGCGATGTGAATTTCGGCCGTGCCATGAAAAAGATCCTGGTCCGCGACGGCGTTGCCGACCGGATCGTCGACAGCGTTCTGGCCCTGACCGGATCGCGGCCGCTGATCGTCAACCTCGAAGGCGTCATCTTGCCCAACGTGCCGGAAGCGATCGACGACATGACGCTGGCGATGCCGCAAGGCCTAGCTGTCGACATGCTGAAGCGGCTGCATGTCGCCGGCGTCGGGCTCGCCAACAATCACGCCTATGATCTTGGATCGTCAGGCTATGCGGAGACGCTGCGCGCGCTGGATGAAGCCGGCATTCCTCACTTCGGCCAGGGCGAGACGCTAGCGCTCGCCGATCTCGATCTTGTCGGCCTGACCGACATCGACACCAACGGCTCCAAGAACACCGACCTTATCACCCCTGCCCTGCTCGACCGGCTACTGCACGAAGATGCCGGGCGGCCGGTGGTTGCCTTCGTCCATTGGGGCCGCGAGTACAAGACCGGACCGTCGGAACGTGAAGACATGCTTGCCGACCAGATGCGGCTGCGCGGTGCTTCAGCCATCGTTGGCAGTCACCCACATGTGTCGAGCGAGGCGATCGTCCCGCTGGCCGGCGGCGACGTGGCGGAGCTCTATTCGCTCGGCAATTTTCTGTTCGACCAGAGCGCCGAACGGTCGTCCGGATCGATGCTGGAACTGCGCGTCTTCGCCCAGGGCACGATCTTCACCAGGCTCATTCCGCTGCCCAACTATTTTGAGATGGGCAGGAAATAGCCTAGCCGCAACCGACCATATCGCGCGGCAAATAGCAGGCTGCCGGCTCGGTCTTGGTCTCGAACAGCGACTGCTTCGGCCGGAAATAGAAGAAGGTGACCGGCTTGCTCTCGCGCACGCTGCCATCGGCAAAATGCGCGGCAATGCTGAAGCGGTGGATCGACGACATTGACGACCACATCTTCAGCCGCGCCGTATAGGCGCTGATCTTCTTGTTGCCGCGCACCGGCATGGGGATGGTGTAGTCATGCTTGCCGATCGGAAACTCGATGTTCTGGTAGCGCATCGCTTCCGGCGTGCCGCCGCCGCCGTCGCCGCATTCGGCCATCGATTCCGGCGTCTCGAAGACCGCCACGGTAATGGAGGCGCGGAACGGTTCACTCTGCTGGTAGACATGACCTTCGTCATCCGACCAGGAATAGTCGAACTTGCCGATCGCATTCAGCGTCATCGCCTGTTGCATATTGCCGAGATAATCGGCGACCTCGCCGAACTTAACCTTATTGGTCAACTGGCTGCGGCAGACATTGAGACTGTCCACCGAGGGACAGGGAAAACGCCCCGTCTCCAGGCCGGCCGTGTCGACGCCGGCCTCGGTGAGCACGCTCTTGACCGACACGTCGACACCGTCGCCGAAACTGCCGATGTCCTTGCTGTACATGCGGCTTGGCTTGCCGGTCGGATTGCCCTCGTCGTCAACCGCGGTGAACTGGATAGACATCTTCATGTCCTTGGCGTCACCCCAGCCGTTGTTGATGATGGAGAAATCCGGCCGGAAGCCGACGCAGCCGAAATGCTCCGATATCGACAGCATCGGCTTGCGATACGCATCGCTGGCGGCGACCTTCATCTCCAAGCTGTCGAGCTTGACCTTGGACTGGTCAGTGGTCTTGAGATCGACTTCGGCAAAGGCCGGCGCATCCCCCCAATCCGAGCCTTCATAGACATTGCCGGTGGCGACCTGGCCGGTGCCGCTCCAGCTGTCGTTGTACTGGTCGGACTGCGGATAGATCGCGATGTCTTCGTCACGCACCAGATGCTGGTACTGCATGTCGGATTGCTGGGTCATGCGCTGGTCGACCGCCACGCCGATCTCGACCTTGTCGGCATCGCCGCCACCGGTCTGCGCCTTGATGAGCCCGCCGACCCTGGCATCGGCCAGCATGTCGGGACGCGAGCCGCCAACCTCCTTGCCCCTTGCCCATTGCGAGTCGTAGACCGTGCCGCCGGCCAGCCGTGTGCGGCCCTTGCCGTTCTTCAAGCCGTCGACGAATGAGCCGACAAAAATCTCTCCGGTCCTTGACAACAACCGCCCCTCGCCATTCGGCACGCCGGCGACGAACTGTCCTTCATAGCGATTGCCGTCGGCATCGACATGGGCGCCTTTTCCGTTGAGTTTCCCGGCAAGCCAATGCCCGTCGAAAACCTCGCCGGAGCGCAGCTCGAGCCGGCCTTGCCCGTCGGGCCGGCCACTCCTGATGTCACCGAAATAGCTGGAATAGATGGTTTTGGGATCATAGCTCGCCGAGCCGCGCACTCGCCACACCAGCCTGCCCTTGCCATTGATGGTGCCGTCTTCGGCAATCGTCCGGTCAGGCGACTGGCCCGCCGCCGGCTCCCAGACGAAGTCGAGGTTCTTTTCCGGGTGGAAGTCCCACACCCGCACGGTCCGGCGCAGCACCGAGCGCGTGTCTGCCTGGTAGAGGATCTGCACCCGTTCCGCCCAGGCACCGCTGGCAGGGGCGGGTATGGGATCGGCAAAGGCCGGCGAAAGCACCAACGCGACCAGCATCGATGCGGCCGCGATCCCGAACACTGCTTTTGCCCGCGCCATCCCAAAAACCCCTTTGGATGCCAACCCCTTGGCCCCTCAAGCGTAGTCGGCGAGCCGGCCTCGTGCAAGAGAAGCAGCGCAGGAAGCATCGGCACGAAAAAAGGCGGCGGGATTGCTCCGCCGCCTTTGTCTCCGCCGCGAATGCGCGGCGACTATTTATACAGGCTGTTGATCCACTGGATGTTGGCAGCATTCAGGCGCACGGCGGTGTTCGCGTCGGGGCTTTCCGCCACGTTGACGCCGGTGATGATGCGCTGCTTGGAGTTGTTGTCATAGGCGTAGACCGAGCTGCCGCTCGACCCCGGGAACGTGTCGCAGTCGTACTGGAAATATTCCGGGGCGATGTTCTCGGCATGCACTTCGCAGCTTGCCTTCCACATCGTGCCCATCGGCTTGTCGCCGGGATAGCCGACGAGGTTGGCGGTGAAGTCGCCGAGATCGTCATAGTTGGCATAGCCCAGCCAGCCGAGGTTGGTGCCGACATCCTGCTTCAGCGTGATGATGCCCAGATCCCACGGGATCACCGAGCCATAATAGCCCTGGTAGTTGTCGATGAAGCCTTGCAGCACATAGGCGCTTTCAAAGGTGAAGGCGCCGAACGGTGCGTCATCGGCAGTGCTGCCGTTGAGGCCAGGCACGAACAGATATTCGGAGAGCCAGTCCTTGTCCTCATGGCTGTAGAGGCAGTGCGCTGCGGTCAGCACCGTGCGCGGGCCGATCAGTGTTGCCGAGCAGCTGCCGTAGCTGCCCGTCTTCGGCGATTTGGCTTCGAGATAGCCGATTGCCGAGAACGGATAAGTCTCGGTATTCTTGACCTGCTCGCGATCGTCGGCGCCGAAAACCTGGCGGCCGGCTTCGCCTTCACCAAGGTCAGGATCTTCTGTCTTGCGCGGACCACCTTCGGTTCCATTGGCCGGCGCGTTCAGTTCCTTGATGATGAGGTCCCGCAGCGCTTCGCTCGGCTCGATCTTGATTTCCTTGCCATCGGCGGACCGTCCGACGATGCCATAGGATTTGACAGCCGCTGCCTCGTCGGTAATCGGCGCGGCGCGATTGTCTTCGTCAGTCAGCTGCGGTGGTGCGATTGGCTTTGCCCGCCCGGGCTTGTAATCGCCTGAAGTCGCGTCCCGCATGCTTTCGCCATTGCCGGCACTGGCGGAGCCAGGATCGGCGGCGAAAACCGGGACGGCCCACATTGCGGTGGAAAGCAATGCGGACGCAATGAGTGCGTTTGTCAGTTTTGTCATGGTGAGACTCTCCCAAAAGTCAGCAAGGACTGGATCAAAATACAGAAATATTGTCGAGATCGTGGTGAAGTCGAAAAATGAATTTGGTTACCGGCGCCTGAACCTGATCATCACCCCATGCGGTCTGTCGAAGGCCCCCGCCAAAGACACCCGCGCGGATATATTGCCTAAATTAATACAACATTGGAATGACAAATCGCTTCCACGTAGCCCGTGGGGGGCTATAGGGTTTTGAGTGGGTTCCGCAAGGGAACGCGATCCGCGAAGCAACGCCTGCTTGCCGGCGACTGTTTCGTTGATCATGCGCCAGGGCTGGCTCGTTCGAGAACATGTCCCAGGAGGATTTCAGGTGCACATCATCCATCGGTTCAGGCCGATCGCCGCCGCGTCTTTGCTCGGCATCGCTGCGGCCCTTGTGGCCGCCAACACTGCCCAGGCGGACGAAGGCGCCGCCCGACCGGAGGCAGCGGTCTCGCCAATGAAACGCGTGACGGAAGCCAGGGCGAAGGCCGCGGCGGAGAATCCCGGCGGCGCCGATCGCGTCTATGGCGGCAACCAGGCCGAAAAGGGTGCCTATCCGTTCCAGGTCGCGCTGCTCACCACCGACAGGCTGGACGAGAACCCGGCCTCGCAGGCCAATGCCCAATTCTGCGGCGGCAGCCTGATCGCCCCGCAATGGGTGCTGACGGCAGCACACTGCCTCAACGACAATGGCCAGCCGATTTCACCAGACTCCGTCACCGTGCTGACCGGCGCCACCGAGCTCAGCGAGGGCAAGCGCCACAAGGTGGTGGAGGTCATCGTCAATGAAGGCTACAGCGAGCAGACGCTCGACAATGATCTCGGCCTGCTCCGACTTGCCGAGCCGGCCGATGCGCCGACCATCAAGGTCACCCATGACGCAACGCCCGACACCGGCAAGACGACGGTCACCGGCTGGGGCAAGATGCAGGATGGCACCTTTCCAACCACGCTGATGGTTGCCGACCTTGATCTCCAGCCGAACACCGCCTGCAACAGCGGCATCAAGGCCATCTATGCGCATGATCTGAAGGCCGCACTTGGTGATCTGTCCCGCCGTATGCGCTATTCGGAAAAAGGCATCGAAGCGGCCGCCAATGCGATCGCAGCCGACATGACCGACCCGCTGACTGGCAACATGATCTGCGCTGGCACCACCAGCGGCGTGCGAGATGCCTGCAACGGCGACAGCGGCGGCCCACTGTTCATGACCGGTGCCGAAGGCCCGGTCCAGGTCGGCGTCGTCAGCTGGGGCGAAGGC
>NZ_RZQG01001659.1:0-596 GCF_003998635.1 Mesorhizobium sp. M7D.F.Ca.US.004.03.1.1 | reverse complement strand
AATCGGCACCGATCTCGGCGAGCATGGCCTCGAACTCGATCGTCCAGCCATATTCCTCGGCGTAGAGCTGGGCCTGCCGCTGCACGACCCAGCCGACGTCGCCGACGCGATGCGGCCGCAGCGTCACCTCGCTGTTCTCACAGGCGGGATCGCCCAGCAATTCCCCAGCCTTGCGCAAGGCGCTGCCCAGCTCCTGCAACCTGTGGTCAGGCACGCTTTCGATCAGCCGCGCCGTGTCCCGATCCGCCGCAGCCTGGAGCCCTGAAAGGGCTGCCTCGCCTCTTGCCGTGAGCGACAGAATCCGCCGGCGCTTGTCGGCCGGATCGGTCCGGGTCTCGGTCAAGCCCTCGCTGGCGAATTTGCGCAGAATTCGTGTCAGATAAGCGGCATCGACGCGCAGTTGCCTGGCGATGTCGGAGGCAGTCGGGCCCATCTCCAGATGAAAAGCCTTGGCAAGAAAACCTCGCTCGCCTGCAGTTTCACAAGCCGCCGGACGATCAAGGTGGCCGAGTTCGAAAAGCACGCGCGCCTCGGTCAAAGTGAATGCGCTTTGCGTCAGCGTCTCGTCGAGAAGGCCAACGGTGCGCGTGTAGAAG
>NZ_RZQG01001658.1:0-599 GCF_003998635.1 Mesorhizobium sp. M7D.F.Ca.US.004.03.1.1 | reverse complement strand
GGCCCAGCCGATGCCGGTCGCCGAGGCCGACCCAGCAGATGCGCGCCGGCAGGCCCTGGAAAGCAATGCGCTCACGCGCCATATCGAGCCAGTTGTGAAGATGGGTGTTGCCGGGCGTCAACTCGCGCACCTTGGCATCGGTCTTGTAGATATCCTCGGGATCGCCCGACAAGGCTGCCCAGCGGAACGGGCCGATGCCGCGGCAAAACAGCGGACGGATGTAGGCCGGCACGAAGCCGGGGAAGGCGAAGGCGTTCTCGAAGCCCTCCTCCTTGGCCACCTGGCGGATGTTGTTGCCATAGTCGAGCGTCGGCACGCCGGCGTTCCAGAACGCCACCATCGCCTCGACATGCTCGCGCATGGACGCGCGTGCCGCCTTTTCGACTGCCTTCGGGTCACTGACGCGCTTCTCGCGCCATTCGGCCATCGTCCAGCCCTTCGGCAGATAGCCGTTGATGGGATCGTGCGCCGAGGTCTGGTCGGTGACCATATCGGGGCGAATGCCACGCCTGAACATTTCCGGCACGATCTCGGCCGTATTGCCGAGCAGTCCGACCGACTTCGCCTCGCCGGCCTTGGTCCAGCGCTCGATCTTTTCA
>NZ_RZQG01001657.1:0-602 GCF_003998635.1 Mesorhizobium sp. M7D.F.Ca.US.004.03.1.1 | reverse complement strand
GGGTAACGACAAGCTGCGCGACAGACTGAACACCGCGATCGACGACATTCGCGCCAACGGCACCTATGGCAAGATCAACGCCAAGTACTTTTCGTTTGACATCTACGGCAACTGAAACCGCAGACACTGAAGGGCAGGGTGCGGACATGTCAGGCAAGCTCCACTTTGACTGCGAAAGTCGCCCGCTGACTGTCCGCATCGCCACCTTACTGCTGGCCGGTTTCGCGGGCCGAGACGTCGCAGCAACGGAGCGTCACATCGCAGACATGGAGAAGGTCGGCGTGCCGCGCCCGGCTCGCTTTCCGGCAATCTACCCCGTCATCCCAGCGCTTCTGAGCCAGGCGGACCGGCATGAAGTGTATGGGACCGATACAACTCCGGAGGTGGAGTTTGTCTTATTTGGCCACGAAGGAGAGGTGTTCGTAACTGTCGGCAACGATCAGTGCGACACCGCGGTGGAAGCTGCCGGGATGGCTGAAAAAAGTAAGAACCTTTGCCAGAAAGTCGTGGCGCGGCATGCCTGGCCGTTAAGCAGCGTGAAGGACCACTGGGATCGGCTGGTGCTTGGCATGGAAATCGACCGCCGGCAGGTAGTCGATGAG
>NZ_RZQG01001656.1:0-605 GCF_003998635.1 Mesorhizobium sp. M7D.F.Ca.US.004.03.1.1 | reverse complement strand
CGCATCTACCTGTTCGGCAAGGCGGTCGGCGAGACGAACATTTTTGTCTTCGGCCCGAATGGCGAGCAGATCGTCAGTCTGGACCTGGCCGTCGAACGCGACGTTGCCGGCCTTGAGGATTATATCAGGCGCTTCCTCCCCACGTCGGCTGTCAAGGTAGAACTGCTGAATGACAACGTCGTCCTGACGGGGACGGTCGACACGCCTCTGGACGCGAAACGCGCGGTCTACCTGGCGACGATCTTCGTTTCGGGTGGTGAAGCGACGACGGGACAATATTCGCAGACCGCGGCCGGCGGTTCGTCCCAGAGCGGTGTCGACATCAACAACCCGGACCAGGAGCGCCGCACCAGCAAGATCGTCAACCTGCTTCAGATCATCGGCGACGATCAGGTCACGCTGAAGGTGACGGTCGCCGAAGTCAGCCGCTCGGTGATGAAGCAGCTCGGCGTCAACATGGTCGGCAGCGGCGGCAGCAACGGCATCAGCTACGGTGCGATCAGCGACAATTTCACCGGCCTCGGCAAGCAGCTGTCGAATTCGGGCTTCACGATCGGCGCCTCGGGCCTGCAGTCCTATATCAACGCCATGGAGCAGTCCGGGGT
>NZ_RZQG01001655.1:0-606 GCF_003998635.1 Mesorhizobium sp. M7D.F.Ca.US.004.03.1.1 | reverse complement strand
GTTCTGAAGGCGGACAGTGCGACAGCCGGGCAAAGCGCGCCGCCGGCTCGGCATGGTTCAGCCGAAAAACCCGTGCTCGAATTGACTGATGTCAGCAACGACAGGCTGGACCGGACCGATCTTGCGCTGCGCAGCGGCGAGATCCACGGCCTCGCAGGCCTGATCGGCAGCGGACGCACCGAAATCCTGCAAACGATCTTCGGCCTGCGGCCGGTGCAATCGGGCGAGGCCAGCCTCGACGGCGTTTCGCTGAAGGGCATCGATCCGGCAGCGGCAATACGACAGGGCATTGCGCTGGTGCCGGAGGACCGGCATGTCCAGGGCCTGGTTCTCGAGCATTCGATCGAGCGCAACCTGACCTTGCCCCGGTTGCCCTATTTCTCGCGCCTTGGCTGGCTGCAGCGCCGTTCGGCGAGCGAGCACGCCAATGCCGCGATGCGCAGGCTGGCCGTCAAGGCGCCAGGCGCTTTGACCCTTGTGAAGAACCTGTCCGGCGGCAACCAGCAGAAGGTCGTGTTCGGCAAATGGAACGAGCCGCGGCCGCGCGTGCTGCTGCTCGACGAGCCGACGGTTGGTGTCGATGTTGGCGCGCGCGAGGAGATTTAC
>NZ_RZQG01001654.1:0-608 GCF_003998635.1 Mesorhizobium sp. M7D.F.Ca.US.004.03.1.1 | reverse complement strand
TTGACGGTCTGGTCGCCGGTCAGGTCGAGAAGATCGCCGAGGGCCGCGCCGTGCTCGCCAAGGCGTTGGAAAACGATATCATCGGCATCAAGAGCCTCATCGAAACCCATTCCGCCAAACTGGCGGAGGACCGCACGCAGCTTTCCCATTCGCTCGACAACGATCTGTCCGGCATACGCGGCCTGATCGAAGGCCATTCGGGACGGCTGGCCGAGGACCGCAGCCTGCTGTCGCAGACCCTTGAAGCCGACCTTGCCAAGCTCGCCGAAAGCCGTTCCAGCATCGACGGTCTGGTCGCCGGTCAGGTCGAGAAACTGGCCGAGGGCCGCGACATTCTCAAGCGCGCGCTGGAATCCGACCTGAACACGATCAAGGGCGTTATATCAAGCCAGTCGGACAAGCTGGCCGAGGATCGCGGGCAGCTTTCGCGGGTCTTGGAAACCGACCTGCAGAACGTGAACAGCGTCATCGCCGATCACATGAACAAGCTGGTTCAGGATCGCTCCGCCCTGTCCAAGGCCCTTGAGGATGACCTCGCCAAGCTCGCCGACAGCCGCTCCAGCATCGACGGGCTGGTCGCCGGTCAGGTCGAGAAGCTGTCCGAGGGC
>NZ_RZQG01001653.1:0-610 GCF_003998635.1 Mesorhizobium sp. M7D.F.Ca.US.004.03.1.1 | reverse complement strand
GTGACGCCCCCGCCCGCCTGCCGCCCCGGCCGTTCATCCGGACGGCAGGAAAAGACGGGCATCCTCCGGGACGAGCTGATCGCTGAGCCGTGCCGCGAGATGGGCGGGGCCGAGATGGCGCAGATCGTCGTTGAAGTCGCCGAGCTGCGGCCGCAAAACCAGGGCGAGAATCCCGGCCTCGCCTGCGCGCTGGCTGAGACGCCCGATGCCATGCCGGCCGGCGGCGTCGGCATCGGCTGCGATGTAGAGGCGACGGCAGCCAGGCGGGAAGGTCAGGCCGGCGAGGTGATTGGCCGAAGTGGCGGCGGCCACCGGCAGCGCCGGCATCACCACCTTAACCGACGCCATCGTCTCAAAACCCTCGCCGGCGGCCATGACCGGGACGGGCTCATCTGGCTGGCGGCCTAGCCAAATGCCGTTGCCAAGGAGATCTCCCAGCGAGCGGCGTGGATCAGTGAGTTGCGCCTTGCCCTGACCCGAAGGATCAAGCCAGGTGCGCTGCAGGCCGGTAATCTCCCCGTCGAGGTTGGTGACAGCGGCAATCAGCGCAGGCAGGGTCCGCGTCTCGCCGGTCACGAGATCCCTGTAGTAGCAGCCGGGATGGAAACGC
>NZ_RZQG01001652.1:0-613 GCF_003998635.1 Mesorhizobium sp. M7D.F.Ca.US.004.03.1.1 | reverse complement strand
CTCTTGCCGCGGCCTCAAGCTCCGCAAGCGAGTTCACGCCGAGCGCCTGATGAAGCTTCAGTATCTTATCGGGACGAAGCCCGGGTATGGTAAACAGCTCCAGCACGCCCGCTGGAACATCCTCGCGCAGCTTCTCAAGGCTTGGGTGCGTGCCGGTTTGGTAAAGTTTGGTCACGATGTCCGCGATCGCGTCACCGATCCCCGGGATCCTGGTGAGGGCGCCGGCGGCAATGATCCGATCAAGCGGTTGCGACAGCGTCATCAGACTGTCTGCCGCGCGCAAGTATGCCTTTGTGCGATAGGGATTGTCGCCGCGCATAGACGCCCGTTGCGCATATTCCCTCAAAAGATTGGCGACAGTCCTGGGATCGATTTTTGCCATGGCTACAGCCAAACGAGGCCGGTCTCCGCAGGTTCCAATCAGGCAAGGCCATGAGCGCCGCGTTGCCCTTCAAATCCGGCTTTACTGGCTCCTCCGCGTCGGACGCTACAGGCTGGGCAAGGATTGGTCAGCGCGGCCCCATCCCGCCAGAGCTTTGGAGGCCGTGCGCTTCTTTAATTCAGGAGCATCGCCCACGTGGAAATGAGAGGGCGAATCTATTGTCTTCATCTC
>NZ_RZQG01001651.1:0-614 GCF_003998635.1 Mesorhizobium sp. M7D.F.Ca.US.004.03.1.1 | reverse complement strand
GGTCAAGAAGGATCTGGTGCCGGCAGGTGCGCAGACCGACACCGGCGCCAACTTCTTCGCCGCCTTCGCCGCCGGCAATATCGGCATCTCGCCGTCCGGCGCCTTCGCCATCGGCGCGCTCAACACCCAGTATCCCGATATCGACTACGGCGTCACCTTCCTGCCGGGCAAGGATAGCGGCTGGTCGTCCTTTGCCGGCGGCGACAATTTCGTCGTCACCAAGGGCACCACGAAACTGCCCGTGGTGAAGGAGTTCCTCGATTTCGCCTATTCGCTCGAGGGCCAGACGATCCTCGCCAAATACGGCAGCCTGCCGGTGCGCGGCGACATCGCCAAGGACGCGCTGAAGGATCTCGATCCACGCTACCAGATCGCCGCCGAGGCAATGGCCAAGGGCCGCACGCCTTATTCGGTGGTGTTCAACGACCTGATCAACTCCGCCAACGGGCCGTGGACGCAGATGATCAACGAGGTCTTCTTCGGCGACGATGTCGACGGCGCGATCGCCAATGCGCAGGAGACGATGCAGTCGATCATCGACCAGGCGCCGCAGAAATAAGCGCCAACCCCACCTCCCCCTCGAGGGGAGGTCGGACCGCAGGTCCGGGTGGGGT
>NZ_RZQG01001650.1:0-618 GCF_003998635.1 Mesorhizobium sp. M7D.F.Ca.US.004.03.1.1 | reverse complement strand
CCCAAAGGGCGTCGTTGCAATACCCGTCTCCATTTTCTTTCACCTTCGATTAGGCAAAAGAAATCTGCTCGCCAAAACGGCGCCACGACTCTTGACAGTGATTCGGGGAAATGCGATTCTCAGCTTGCGACAGACGAGAAGGGCTTCCGCGACGGTGACGTTCGGGGGCCTTTTTCTTTTGCGGTTTCAGTCTCCTGTTGAGGTCTGCTCCGACTTTCTGAACGCCTCATAGAGGTTGCTCAGATTATCGGAAATCCACGTGCCAAAGCGGCTGCCGTCCATCTCCTTCACGGCGATTGTGATGGCCTTGCCTGCCTTCTTAACGCTGACGCTAACTGCTTTGTCCTCCGGGACCCAGGATTGTGCTTGGGACTTCAGACCTACCTTGCGAACCGGCTTCCCCTTCGCATTCAGGGCTCCCAGCAGCCTTTCGAAACGTCCGTTGCTTTCCAACTCACCGAATTCTGGTTCGGACAAGATTGCATTAACCATTTCGAATTTCTTGCCGGCGAGGAGAGACAGCTCAACCCACCGCTCGCGGCCCACAGACGTAGCGGATCCAATCTTGCCGATCACAGACGCCGGAATTCTTGAGACGACTGATACCATCTTTGATAC
>NZ_RZQG01000164.1:0-9173 GCF_003998635.1 Mesorhizobium sp. M7D.F.Ca.US.004.03.1.1 | reverse complement strand
GGGCCACAACTTTCCCAACATGACCCTGGTCGGCGTCGTCGATGCCGATCTCGGTCTTGCCAATGGCGATCCGCGTGCCGCCGAGCGCACCTTCCAGCTGCTCAGCCAGGTCACTGGCCGTGCCGGCCGCACCGGCAAGAAGAGCCTTGGCCTTTTGCAGACTTTCCAGCCGGATCATCCGGTGATGCGGGCGATCATCTCCGGCGATTCGGAGGCCTTTTACGAGCGCGAGATTGCCGAGCGCGAACGGGCGGCGTTGCCGCCCTTCGGCCGGCTGGCAGGCGTCATCGTCAGCGCGGTGACGCGAGCGGAAGCCGAGGGCCATGCACGCGGCCTGCGCCGCGCCGCGCCCGAGGCGACGGACCTGTTCGTACTAGGGCCGGCCGAGGCGCCGCTGTCCCTGCTCGGCGGCCGTCATCGTTTCCGCCTGCTGATCCAGGGCGAACGGCGCGCCGACATGCAAGGGTTTATTCGCGCGATGCTGGCCAATGGGCCGAAACAGCGCGGCTCGGTCAGGGTGCAGGTCGACATCGACCCACAGAGCTTTTTGTAAGGTTGCGCTTTCGGCGAGAGACTGCCTCCAGCGAGGAATGGAAATCATATGAAAACCCTTGGCCTTCTGGGCGGCATGAGCTGGGAATCGACCGCCATCTACTATCGGCTGCTCAACGAGATCGTACGCGAGCGGCTGGGCGGCTTGCATTCGGCGAGGCTTCTGCTGTGGTCCTTCGACTTCGCTGAGATCGCCGAGCGGCAGCATCACGGCGACTGGGACGGCGCGGGCGTGCTTCTCGTAGAGTCGGCGCGCAAGCTTGAAGCCGGCGGCGCGGAAGGTCTGCTTTTGTGCACCAACACCATGCATAAACTGGCCGACCAGGTGCAGGCGTCGGTGTCGATCCCGCTGATCCATATCGCCGATGCCACCGCGGTGGCGGTCAAGCGCGCCGGCATGCGGCGCCCGGCGCTGCTGGCGACGCGCTTCACCATGGAGCAGGATTTCTACAAGGGCCGGCTCGCCGACAAATACGGTCTGCGGCCGGTCATACCCGATGCCGCCGGGCGCGACATGGTTCACCATGTCATCTACGACGAGCTGTGCCAGGGGATCGTGGCAGAAGCGTCCAAGGCCGCCTATATCGCCGAGACCGAACGCCTACGCCGCGAAGAGGCGGCCGATAGCGTCATCATGGGTTGCACCGAGATCACCATGCTCATCGGCCAACAGGATTTCGACATTCCCGTGTTCGACACGACACGCATTCATGCCGAGGCGGCGGTCGAATTCGCGCTTAGCTGATGCGCTTTTCCTAAAGTGCCTGATGCCATCTGGCGCGGGTTCTTTCCTTCGCTAGAATGCCCGGAATTTCAAAACAGGCATTTCGAGGGGACAAGATGGATTTTGCGCTTCCGTGGCCGACGAGCCAGGGCGAATGGCTGGCGTGGTCGAGCGCCGTCGTCACCGTGCTGCTCGGGCTTTTGTTCTTTCTGGCGCCGAGCCTCGCCTTCCGTGCCTTACGCTTGCAGGTCAAGCCCGAGAAGGCTGCGGCGATCGCCGAGGGACGCGGCAGGATGTCGGGCTTCTATCTCGGCGTCGGTCTGTGCTGCATCCTCTTGGCACAGCCGCTGATCTACATGGCGCTCGGCTTCTCCTGGCTGTTCACCGCCTTCGGCCGGCTGCTGTCGATGATGTCGGATGGCGCCAACACGCCTTTCAATTGGGTTTCCATTGTGGTGGAATTGGTGCTGGCGGCATTGCCGCTCGCCTTTGCCTTCGGCTTTCTGCCTTGAATCGTTGGGTATTCCGCGATGGAAGACGGGTGACTTTCGACGGATGCGACAATAGTGCCTGAAAACCATGCGGAACGACGCATTGCGGTCTTAAAATGCCTGTGCTAGACGGCAATCGACTTTCGGCCGGGGATAGCGGAAGCCGCGCCTCCGTGCTCGAAAAAATGCAGTAAGGTCAAAGATTTAGCCAGAGTTTTTGCTCGCGCCAACAATCTGCGGCCTGTCAGACAAGAGAAAAGACGGTCCGTGGCTCAATCGTCATCGCCAATCTCAGGTGTCGCAGAACGCTATGCGGGTTCGCTGTTCGAACTCGCCCTGCAGGCAAATTCCGTGGCCAAGGTCGAAGCCGACCTCAACAGTTTCGAAGCGATGCTCGCGGGCAGCGCCGATCTCACCCGGCTGATCAACAGCCCGGTTTTCTCCAGCGAGGACCAGGCCACGGCCATCGCGGCGATCGCCGACAAGGCCGGGATCACCGGCCTCACCGGCAATTTCCTGCGCGTCGTCGCCCGCAACCGCCGCCTGTTCGCCATTCCCGGCATGATCAGGGCATTCCGCCAGATCGCCGCCGAACATCGTGGCGAGACCGCTGCTGAAGTGACGTCGGCGCACGAGCTGACCGCTGCCCAGCAGACCGAACTCAAGGCGGCGCTGAAGAGCGTTGCCGGCAAGGACGTGGCCATCTCCGTCACCGTCGATCCGTCGCTGCTCGGCGGGCTGGTGGTCAAGATGGGCTCGCGCCAGATCGATACGTCGCTCAAAACCAAACTCAATTCGCTCAAGCTTGCACTGAAAGAGGTCGGCTGATGGACATCCGCGCCGCGGAAATTTCCGCAATTCTGAAAGACCAGATCAAGAATTTCGGCAAGGAGGCCGAGGTCTCCGAAGTCGGACAGGTGCTGTCTGTCGGTGACGGTATCGCCCGTGTCTATGGCCTCGACAATGTCCAGGCCGGCGAGATGGTCGAATTCCCCGGCGGCATCCGCGGCATGGCGCTCAACCTCGAAGCCGACAATGTCGGCGTCGTCATCTTCGGCGCCGACCGCGACATCAAGGAAGGCGACATCGTCAAGCGCACCGGCGCCATCGTCGATGTCCCCGTCGGCCCCGGCCTGCTCGGCCGCGTCGTCGACGCGCTCGGCAATCCGATCGACGGCAAGGGTCCGATCAAGGCGATCGAACGCAAGCGCGTCGACGTCAAGGCGCCCGGCATCATCCCGCGCAAGTCGGTGAATGAGCCGATGTCGACCGGCCTCAAGGCCATCGATGCGCTGATCCCGGTCGGCCGCGGCCAGCGCGAGCTGGTCATCGGCGATCGCCAGACCGGCAAGACCGCCATCATCCTCGACACGATGCTCAACCAGAAGTCGGTGCACGACAACGGCCCCGAGAAGGAAAAGCTCTACTGCGTCTACGTCGCCGTCGGCCAGAAGCGCTCGACCGTCGCGCAGTTCGTCAAGGTGCTGGAAGAGCGCGGCGCGCTCGAATACTCGATCATCGTCGCCGCCACCGCTTCCGACCCGGCGCCGATGCAGTTCCTGGCACCATTCGCCGGCGCCACCATGGGCGAATATTTCCGCGACAATGGCATGCACGCGCTGATCAGCTACGACGATCTGTCGAAGCAGGCCGTCGCCTATCGCCAGATGTCGCTGCTGCTGCGCCGTCCGCCGGGCCGCGAAGCCTATCCGGGCGACGTCTTCTATCTGCACTCGCGCCTGCTTGAGCGCGCCGCCAAGCTCAACGACGATCTGGGCGGTGGTTCGCTGACCGCCCTGCCGATCATCGAGACGCAGGCCAACGACGTGTCGGCCTACATCCCGACCAACGTGATCTCGATCACCGACGGCCAGATCTTCCTCGAAACCAACCTGTTCTTCCAGGGCATCCGTCCTGCGGTGAACGTCGGCCTGTCGGTCAGCCGCGTCGGCTCGGCCGCGCAGATCAAGGCGATGAAGCAGGTTGCCGGCTCGATCAAGGGCGAGCTCGCGCAGTACCGCGAAATGGCGGCCTTCGCGCAGTTCGGCTCGGATCTCGACGCCGCCACGCAGCGCCTGCTCAACCGCGGATCGCGCCTGACCGAACTCCTGAAGCAGCCGCAGTTCTCGCCGCTGAAGACGGAAGAGCAGGTCGCGGTGATCTTTGCCGGCGTCAACGGCTATCTCGACAAGCTGCCGGTCAACCAGGTCGGCAAGTTCGAGCATGGCCTGCTCAGCCACATGCGCTCGGCCGGCAAGGACGTTCTCGACGCCATCCGCAAGGAAAAGGCGCTGTCGGACGATCTGCGCGCCAAGCTGAAGGCCGAGATCGACGCTTTCGCCAAGACCTTCGCCTGAGCGAATTGCAAGACGGGATCAGGTTTGAAGCATGCCTTCATTAAAAGACCTTCGTAACCGTATCGCCTCGGTCAAGGCGACGCAGAAGATCACCAAGGCGATGCAGATGGTCGCCGCGGCGAAGCTGCGCCGTGCGCAAGAGGCCGCGGAAGCGGCGCGCCCCTATTCGGAGCGCATGGGTTCCGTGCTGGCCAACATCACCCAGGCAATCGGCGGCGGCGGCGATGCCCCGGCGCTGATGACCGGCACCGGCAAGGATGACGTGCATCTGCTCGTCGTCTGCACCGCCGAGCGCGGCCTGTGCGGCGGCTTCAATTCGCAGATCGCCCGCCTTGCCCGCGACCATATCCGCAGGCTTTTGGCCGACGGCAAGCAGGTCAAGATCATCTGCGTCGGCAAGAAGGGTTTCGATATCCTGCGCCGCGACTATGCTTCGATGATCATCGACCGTGTCGACCTGCGCGAGGTCAAGACGCTGCGTTTCGTCAATGCCGATGCGATCGCCAAGAAGGTCATCCACCTCTTCAACGAGGGCGGCTTCGACATCTGCACGCTGTTCTATTCGCAGTTCAAGTCGGTGATCAGCCAGATCCCGACCGCGCAGCAGATCATCCCGGCAGGCGTTGCTTCGGCCCCGGCCGAGGCGATCGATGGCGGCAATGCCGTCTACGAATACGAGCCGGAACCGGGCGAAATCCTCTCCGACCTCATTCCGCGCAACATCTCGGTGCAGGTTTTCCGGGCGCTGCTCGAAAACGCGGCCGGCGAAATGGGCGCCAAGATGAGCGCCATGGACAATGCGACGCGCAACGCCGGCGAGATGATCAACAAGTTGTCGATCACTTATAACCGCCAGCGGCAGGCGCAGATCACCAAGGAACTGATCGAAATCATTTCGGGCGCCGAGGCGCTCTAGGCGCGGTTCGCGGGTTATCGACCCGCGACCGGACCGCGTGAGAAACAAAGGACGAAAAAGGGTAAAGACGATGGCGAAAGCAGCGACCCCCAAGACGGCAGCCCCCAAGGCCGCAGCCGCGAAGACCGCAGCCCCCGCGAAGGCGGCAAAGGCTCCAGTAGCAGCCGCGAAGGCGGCCCCGGCCAAGGCGCCAGCACCTGCGAAGGTCGCAGCTGCCAAGACATCGGCAGTGGCCAGCAAGGCAACCGGCGTTGTCGGCAAGGTCCGCCAGGTCATCGGCGCCGTCGTCGACGTGCAGTTCGGCGATCACCTGCCGGCGATCCTGAACGCGCTCGAGACGACCAATGTCGGCAACCGCCTCGTGCTCGAAGTCGCCCAGCATCTGGGTGAAAACACCGTGCGCTGCATCGCCATGGACTCGACCGAAGGTCTGGTTCGCGGCCAGGAAGTGCGTGACACCGGCGCGCCGATCACCGTGCCGGTCGGTCCGGGCATGCTCGGCCGCATCATCAACGTCATCGGCGAGCCCGTCGACGAAGAAGGCCCGGTCGACGCGACTGAAATGCGCTCTATCCACCAGCCGGCTCCGACCTATGTCGAGCAGTCGACGGAAGCACAGATCCTGATCACCGGCATCAAGGTGCTCGACCTGCTGGCTCCCTACGCCAAGGGCGGCAAGATCGGCCTGTTCGGCGGCGCCGGCGTCGGCAAGACCGTGCTAATCCAGGAACTGATCAACAACATCGCCAAGGCGCATGGCGGCTACTCGGTGTTCGCCGGCGTCGGCGAGCGTACCCGCGAGGGCAACGATCTCTATCACGAGTTCATCGAATCCGGCGTCAACAAGAAGGGCGGCGGCGAAGGCTCCAAGGCCGCACTCGTCTATGGCCAGATGAACGAGCCGCCGGGCGCGCGCGCCCGCGTCGGCCTGACCGGCCTGACGGTTGCGGAATATTTCCGCGACCAGGGCCAGGACGTGCTGTTCTTCGTCGACAACATCTTCCGCTTCACGCAGGCGGGTTCGGAAGTGTCGGCTCTGCTCGGCCGTATCCCGTCGGCCGTGGGCTATCAGCCGACGCTCGCCACCGACATGGGCGCGCTGCAGGAACGCATCACCACCACCACCAAGGGCTCGATCACGTCCGTGCAGGCCATCTATGTGCCCGCCGACGACTTGACCGATCCGGCGCCGGCGACCTCGTTCGCCCACCTTGACGCGACGACGACGCTCAACCGCGCCATCGCCGAAAAGGGCATCTATCCGGCCGTCGATCCGCTGGACTCGACCTCGCGCATGCTCGACCCGCTGGTCGTCGGCGACGAGCACTACGGCGTCGCCCGCCAGGTGCAGTCGATCCTCCAGCGCTACAAGTCGCTGCAGGACATCATCGCCATCCTGGGCATGGACGAGCTGTCGGAAGAGGACAAGCAGACCGTCGCCCGCGCCCGCAAGATCGAGCGCTTCCTGTCGCAGCCGTTCTTCGTCGCCGAAGTGTTCACCGGCGCGCCGGGCAAGCTGGTCGACCTCGCCGACACCATCAAGGGCTTCAAGGGCCTCTGCAACGGCGACTACGACCACCTTCCGGAAGCTGCCTTCTACATGGTCGGCGGCATCGAGGAAGCAGTCGAGAAGGCCCAGCGCCTGGCGGCCGAAGCGGCTTAATTTCTCATTCGGCAGCGCGGGTCAGCCGCGCTGTCTTCGATCCAAGCGTTTGTGAGACACCATGGCTGAAGCTTTCAAGTTCGAACTGGTCTCGCCGGAGCGTCTGCTTGTTTCCGAGCAGGTCGAATCCGTCGTCATTCCGGGCGCCGAAGGCGAGATGACGGTGATGGCGCATCACGCTCCGGTCATGACCACGATCAAGCCGGGCGTCGTTACGGTGAAGACCGCGTCGGGTGGCGAAGAGCGCTATGTGGTGTTCGGCGGCTTCGCCGACATCGTTCCGGCCGGCTGCACGCTGCTGGCGGAATCGGCTGTGGCGGTGAAAGATGTTGACCGCGCCGATCTCGCGCGCCGCATCCAGGAAGCCAAGGAAGATGCCGCCGACGCCAAGGACGACCAGGCCCGTAGCAAGGCGGAACAGTTCCTTAGCCAGCTCACCACGCTCGAAGGCGCTATCCTGCCGGCGTAAGGGGCGGCTGTCTCCTCATCATCCGGGTAGAGCGAAAGCGGAGCGCAGTAGCGCAAAGGGGCGTTCTGTAGCGATCCTTCGCGCCCCCCTCTGTCCTGCCACCGTCAACGGTCTGCGCCCCATCACAACCGTCAAGTCATAGCTCAGGATTGCTCGCTTCGTATGCCGAGTGCGGCGAGGGCAAGGGCCGGCCCGCCCTGCTTGAGATGGACGAGATGGGTGGCCACGAACTCGACCAGCGTCTGACGCCCGGTGTGGTCCTTGGTGAAGCCGGCGAGGTCGAACACAGCCGTCACCATCTCTTCCGTAGGCAGGCTTCGTTCAAAAAGCGCTGCCAATGGTACATCGAGCGGATCGGTGAAATGGCGTTCCGGCAAGGTCTTGCCGCGTGCCTCGCAAGCCGCGATCCAGGCAGCGATCACCAGCGTCAGGTGTTCGGGCACAGCCCCGGCTTCGATACACTCCAAGGCGGAAGCGACGATGCGCTGCGGCAGTTTCTGGCTGCCGTCATTAGCGATCTGCGCCGTGCGGTGGGCAAGTGCTGTGTTGGAAAAACGCTCTGCGAGTTCCGCAGTATAGGCGCTCGTGTCCAATCCGGCATCCTCGGGCAGGGTCAGGATAGCTTCGGCCCACAATGCATCAACGAACTGCCGGATCGCCGGGTCGGAGAAGGCACGGTCGACGGTGGCGTGGCCGCTGAGCAGGCCGAGATAGGCGATGGCCGAATGCGAGCCGTTGAGCAACCTGAGCTTCATGTCCTCGAAGGGGCCGACATCGCTAACCATGGTGACGCCGAAGTCTTCCCAGGCCGGACGGCCGCCGGGGAAATTGTCTTCGACCACCCATTGGCAGAACGGTTCGGTCATCACGGGCCAGGCGTCCTCGACGCCGAGTTCTTCTGCGATCCGCGCCCGGTCGGCATCGGTGGTTGCCGGCACGATGCGGTCGACCATGCTTGAGGGAAAGGCGACCTGATGGGCGATGTGGTCGGCGATTCCAGCGTCGCCCTTCACGCCAAGCCTGGCGTCGCGCAATTCGGCGAATTCGGTCAGTAGCCGGTGCAGCGTGGCGCCATTGGCGGGCAGGTTGTCGCAACACAGGACAGTGAAGGGTGGCGTGCCGGCGGCGCGTCGCCGGGCAAGCGCCTCGGCCAGGAAACCATGCGCCGTCCTCGGCATTTCCCGGTTTGCCAGATCGTGGACGATGTCGGGATGAGCAGTGTCCAATCCGCCGCCCGCTGCTCTCAGATAGGCCTTTTCGGTGATGGTCAGCGTGACGATGCGGGTGCGCGGATCGGTCAGCACGGCCAGCACCGCGTCCGGATCCTCCGGCGCCACCAGCATCGCGCCGATCGAGCCGATGACCTGAAGTTTTTCGATTCCACTGCTTCTGATCGCCAGTGTGTAGAGCCCATCTTGCGGCGTGAGCGCGTCGCGCGTGTCGGCGCTGCGCAGCGAAACGCCTGTTATGCCCCAGCCTGTCTCGCCTGCCGCCAGGCAGTCGTCGACGTAGGCTGCCTGGTGAGCGCGATGGAAGGCGCCGACGCCGAGATGCACGATGCCCGGGACGACCTTGCTGCGGTCATATCCGGGGATTGTCACCCGCTCGGGCAGTGAGTGTAGCGAGGCGTCGGACAAATGGCTGCTGGTCATCATATCACAGGGCGGATGGTTTTGGACGGGGCTGCATGACGGTGTCCCGAGCGTTGATGACAAGCGGCGTAACACCTGTTTCCGCTTGCCGCAAGGATGCCTGTTTGTGAGCCCACGTTGACATCGCTTTTGCCCGAACGTACCGATGTTCAACCTGGAAGGAGCCGCCTTTCCCATGGTCGCGCTGACCGATCCGGACCTGCTGTTTCCGCCCGAAGCGCAGTCGCGCTCGCTTGCCCGCGACCTCTACGCCGGCGTCAAAAACCTGCCGATCGTCAGCCCGCACGGTCACACCGATCCGCGCTGGTATGCGCTGAACGAGCCGTTCCCGGATCCGGCGCAATTGCTT
>NZ_RZQG01001649.1:0-620 GCF_003998635.1 Mesorhizobium sp. M7D.F.Ca.US.004.03.1.1 | reverse complement strand
GAGACAGGTCCTGGCGCGAGGTCTCGAAGCGCGTGGAATAAAGGTCGTCGGCGCCCACGAAATCGTGCCGAACCTTGTCGCCACCGAAGGCGTCCTGACCAAAGCCATCCCGCGGAAATCGGACTGGCGCGACATCGAGGCAGGCCTTGCAGCGGCAAAGGCCATCGGCGCGCTGGATATCGGCCAGGCGGCGATTGCGGTCGGCGGTCGAACGATCGCGATCTTCAATGCCCTGTCAGCCATTGTGTGGCTCCGTCGCGGCAGGCAGACCAATGACGAACAGACCGAGTGCGTTGGCGCGCGCGATGGTTTCGGGGCCTTCGAGAATCAGCGAACGTCCCGCCTCGACGGCAATGCCGGCAAGCCCGGCCGCATGCACGGCTTCGACCGTTTGCGGGCCGATGGAAGGAAGATCCGCGCGCAGTTCCTGACCAGGCTTGGCGCACTTGACCAGAACGCCGCGGGTCTTCCCCGCAATACGGCCATGGCCGCGCAGCAGCTTCGCACGGTCGAGCAGTCCGGCCGTCCCCTCGATGCCTTCCAGCGCGATCGTTCGACCGCCGACCGCAATCGCCGCCTGGCCGATATCCAGCGCGCCGATGGCCTTTGCCGCTGCAAGG
>NZ_RZQG01001648.1:0-621 GCF_003998635.1 Mesorhizobium sp. M7D.F.Ca.US.004.03.1.1 | reverse complement strand
TCCTTGAGGAGCACGGTCTGGTCTACAACGAGGTTGACCACGCCAAGTTCGAGGCAGGCGTCGCCGACCTGTACGCGAATATCTCCTCACCCACGGTGGCCGACATGGTGAAGCGCATTCAGGCGCAGTAACCGGCTGGCGTGAAAAGGAGAACGAGCTATGGCGGGTCAGCCTATGGCCGATGAGGACGCAAAGGCGCCCAGCCTCATCGCGAAGGTTGCAGCGACGACGGTCATGACGGCAGTCGTGTTCTGCATCGCTCTGCAGGTGCTCAACCGCTACGTCGCTCACATCCAGGTTTCCTGGACGGAGGAGGTCTCGCGCCTCCTCCTCGTCTGGGTCGCGTCGATCGGCGCGATCCTCGCTGTCAGCGCCCGAACGCATTTCCGTATGGAACTGCTTACCGGCTTGCTGTCGCCGAGGATGCGTCGCACGATCGATACTTTCATCAGCCTGGCGACATTGATCTTCTTGGCGTTTTTTCTGTATTCGGGGATTCGGTTCTGTATGGACCTTGCCGACAATCGCAGCCAGATGCTCGGTATCCCCTATGCATATCCCATGGTCGCGCTTCCGATTGCTGCGGCCGGCATGTTCGTGGCGGATATCCTTCCCCCTGCC
>NZ_RZQG01001647.1:0-621 GCF_003998635.1 Mesorhizobium sp. M7D.F.Ca.US.004.03.1.1 | reverse complement strand
GCCTATGAAAGCGCCAACACGCTGAACTCGACCATTCTGGCCGGCACCAATTTCGTGCTGCATTCGGCCGGCTGGCTCGAGGGCGGGCTGGCCTCCTGCTACGAAAAGTTCATGATGGACATCGACCAGCTCGGCATGACGCAGAAATTCTCCGAAGGCGTCGATCTGTCGGAAAACGGCCAGGCGATGGATGCCATCCGCCAGGTCGGCCCAGGCAGCCACTATCTCGGCTGCGACCACACCCAGGCTAATTTCCAGACCGCCTTCTACCGCTCCAACATCGCCGACAACAATTCCTACGAGCAGTGGCTGGCCGAAGGCGAGAAGACAGCACCCCAGCGCGCAAACGATCTCGCTCGCCGCTGGCTGGAAAGCTACGAGGCGCCGCATCTCGATCCGAGCATCGACGAAGCCTTGAAGGACTTCATCGCCAAGAAGAAGGGGTCGATGCCCGACGCCTTCACTTGAAAGGAGCCCGAATCAGGCGGGGCTAAAGTCGCCAACATCATCCACAAGGAAGTCTGGCGGAGCGCGTTCTCCGATCCGGTCAAGAAGGAATGATTGTGCCTGCCGGCAGCATTGACGGCATTGCTGCGGCGCTCCTTGCCAACGGCCTTATCC
>NZ_RZQG01001646.1:0-622 GCF_003998635.1 Mesorhizobium sp. M7D.F.Ca.US.004.03.1.1 | reverse complement strand
GTGGGTGTGGGTCGGGTGTCTGCTTCGCCCTACGAGCGGCCATTGCGACGCCAGTTTCTCGAATGACGGCAGTGGGGTGACGGCAGTGGGGCCGGAAGCAGACAGTCCGCCTCCACCAGGTCCTCAAGCCATCGATCCGGCCGCAATTCAGATATGCCGATGTTGCTTTTCGACCGATCCCGTGACCACCGTGGCCTCTGCCAAATCGCCAGGCAAGCAAGGGAAGACAGCGTCAAGTTCGAGCCGGAGATGAAGAAGAACGGAGCCATCGCCGCATCGGCGTCTGCCCCGTGGGTATGGACGAATTCAGTCATGCGCAATAAAGATCGGGATGTGGTCTGCCGTGGCGCTCCTTTTTCGCCGCGTCGCCAAGGCAGGTGACGTTCGTTCAATGACGCTGCGCAGGGCGGGTTGGCCTTCTGGCCTAACGCCGCCCGCTGAAGTGTCGATATCAGGGGATCTTGTCAATGACCGACAACAAGCCAGACGTTACCAGGGATTGGCAAGCAACGCAGGGCCAGAAGTCCTCCGCCACGCGTCTTCGCCTTTTCGCCGCACTCTCGTGGATCGTCGCCATTGGCGGCGAGATCTACGGGATTATTCTGCTTCGCCAGAACAAGTT
>NZ_RZQG01001645.1:0-626 GCF_003998635.1 Mesorhizobium sp. M7D.F.Ca.US.004.03.1.1 | reverse complement strand
CATGAAGCCGCTGATCGAGTGGCATTTTTCGGGCGTCGATTAACTGCGCGTGTTGTCCTGTGCTGCCTTGCGATCATTGCGAGCGGCGACGAGGAACAGGATAAAGCCGATGCCCAGCAAGCCGCCCATCGCCATTCCCATCGTCTGGCCGACGACTGCCTGAAAATCCGATGTGACGCGATCGGGATTGGCGAGGCCGTAGCGGGCGAGATACCACCAGATGCCTGCAAGGAAGGCCTCGATGATGACCATCGCCAGGATCAGTCGCGCCTTCTTGCTCATCGGCTATTCCTCCACCCAAGGTGAACTGCCCTAGCATCGCCAACGGTGCGCCGACAGTGGCGAGACAGGTGGAAACGTCGAAGACTGTGCAAAACCGGTGGAGTGCTGGCCGCGTTTCCGGCTGGGTTGCCCTATTCGTGCCGCAGCGCGTCGATCGGATCGAGCCTGGCGCCCCGCAGCGCCGGGAAGAAGCCGAACACCATGCCGATCAGCGCCGAAAAGCCGACGGCGAGCAGGATGACCGCCGGGCTTGGCGCAAACGGGATGGTCAGCGTCACCGAGGCGAGGCCGGCCAGCGCCAGGCCGATCAGGATGCCGATGATGCCGCCGAGCAGCGACAGCAC
>NZ_RZQG01001644.1:0-627 GCF_003998635.1 Mesorhizobium sp. M7D.F.Ca.US.004.03.1.1 | reverse complement strand
GCGTCGCGCTTCGCATCGCCGATCCCGACAGCGGCGCAGCGCTTGCGCAGGGCGAGGTCGGCATGATCGAGGTGAAGGGCCCAAATGTTTTCGGCGGCTATTGGCGCATGCCGGAGAAGACCAAAGCGGAATTCCGCGCCGACGGCTTCTTCATCACCGGCGATCTCGGCATCATCGATGCCGATGGTTACGTCCACATTGTCGGGCGCGGCAAGGACCTGATCATTTCCGGCGGCTACAACATCTATCCAAAGGAACTCGAAAGCGAGATCGACGCGCTAGACGGGGTTAGCGAAAGCGCCGTCATCGGCGTTGCCCATCCGGACTTCGGCGAAGGCGTCACTGCTGTCGTCGTGCGGGCGCCGTCATCGCAGATAACCGGGGCCGAAATTCTCGGCGCCATCGCTGAACGCGTGGCGAAATACAAGCACCCGAAGCGGGTGATCTTCGTCGACGAACTGCCGCGCAACACCATGGGCAAGGTGCAGAAGAATCTTTTGCGCTACGCCTACAAGGACCTCTATGCCTCATAGAGCAATACCAGCAAAATAGCGCGGTTCGGCGGTTCTGTGAAACGATGGATCGCCCCGGGAGCCGCGTAGGCAGTCGGGTCAGCCTGGGTACAAC
>NZ_RZQG01001643.1:0-628 GCF_003998635.1 Mesorhizobium sp. M7D.F.Ca.US.004.03.1.1 | reverse complement strand
TCAGGAACGATGCGCCGCGACATCAAAGTAGGCGCCGCTGTACCGATATTGTTTCAAGGGCGCACGCGCCGGGCACGGAAATCGGTCAATGCTACGCCTAACGAGGCGCAGGTAATCATCGCGATCGCTGCCCAGCCGCGCGGCGCGATGCGCTCCCCAAGCAACACAAAGCCGATGATGGACGCCACAACCGGCTCCAGCGAGACCAGCACGCCATAACGGTGTGCCGGGAGCGTCGCAAGCGCCCGGTATTCCAGCGAAAGCGGCAGCGCAGAGGCAAAGATGGCCAACAGGATGGCAGCAAGCAGAGCTTGCGGATGTGCGACAGCGCCCGACACTGCGGCTGGGAGAGCCATGGGGGAGATGATTATACAGCAAGCCACCATGGCGAGCGGCAACGCGCCTCCCTCTGCGTCTCCAAGCCGCCGGCTGAAGAAAATGAAGCTCGCCCAACCCGCCGCGCCGCACAGGGCAAGCGCGACACCGATTGGGTCGAGAGAACCACCGACGTCAGGGGTAAGCATGAGGATGCCTCCCGCGGCCAGCAGGATCCAGGCGAAATCAACCTTCCGGCGCGACGAGATCATTGCCATGACGAGCGGTCCGATGAAGCCGATCGACACCGCAA
>NZ_RZQG01001642.1:0-629 GCF_003998635.1 Mesorhizobium sp. M7D.F.Ca.US.004.03.1.1 | reverse complement strand
TCCTTCAACTGCGCGTCGTGCGCGGCTTGGTACTGCTTCAGCTTCTGATCGGCCGCCTTGGCATCGGCATCGGCCTTTTGCGCCGCAGCTGCCGGATCTGGTTGCGGCTGGCCAGCCGAGGCCTTCATCTTCTCGGCAAATTCATCGATGGCCGCGTCCATCGAACGGCCCGGCCGGAATGGTGCGACGGCAAATTTGAGCAATTCAGCAGCGAAAGGCGCCGTTTCTGGTTTCGACTGCACCATCGGCGCCAACTGCGCCAAGGTGGTGCCCAATGCTGAAAGAAATTCGGTACGATGCTGCTTTTCGGCATTCTCGTCGGGCTGAATGGTGCTGTCAGTCTCGATGTCGAGATTGAACGGTCGCATGCGCTGGTCCTGGAGCAAGTCCATCACCTGCTCGATGGTAACGGTTTTCTTCAGCTCCTCGACCTGCTGGCTGATCTGCTGCAACTGGCCTTGTGCCTGCTGCATGATCTGCTGTGCGGCTTCCGGGTTCTGCTTGGCCATCTGAGCGATTTCGGGATCAGACTGCGCCTGCTGAAGCTCCGCAGCGATCGACTTGCCTTGGGCCTCCAGCGCTTTCACCTGCTTCGAAATATCGGCGTTGGCGGGCAGGTCCATCTGCGC
>NZ_RZQG01001641.1:0-630 GCF_003998635.1 Mesorhizobium sp. M7D.F.Ca.US.004.03.1.1 | reverse complement strand
ATATGCTGCAGCTGCGGTAGATGAATCCCGCTCGCCGGCTTCCGCTTCTACGAGGCCAGACAGAAGATTCTTACGTGCCATATTTTACCTCCAGGCAGCGTAGGCCGTTGAATACATTTGGAAAAGGTGCACTTTTGTCAGCAGACAAGTCAGCGCCCCCATGCTTCATGAATCAAAGCTACGATTTCGCCATTAACGACGTCCAAGGCTTCCATTGCCCGCTCGTATGTGGACCGGGTCATCGCATTCTTTTCGACTTCGTAGAGGGTCTGCTTGGTAATCCCCGCATCGGAAATCGCCGTTGATTTCAGCATCTGGTTCTTTAGGATGAATTCGCCGAACAGCGTATGCAGGAATGCCACCATCTGCGCTTGCGGCTGGTCCGTAGGTTCGAATCGAGTAACAAGGTAGCGATACCACTCCAGATTCACCTCGGCACCGGCCGCTCTGATCGGCTCCAGGATGTTCCCGAGCATCAGCAGAAACTGGCCCATGCTCATCACATCGAGCATCTGCGGATGGATCGTGATCAACACTGAAGTCGCTGCGGTCAGTGCAGTGATCGTCAGGTAGCCAAGCTGCGGCGGACAATCGATAACTATGACATCGTAGCGATCGTCGACCTCCATC
>NZ_RZQG01001640.1:0-631 GCF_003998635.1 Mesorhizobium sp. M7D.F.Ca.US.004.03.1.1 | reverse complement strand
CTCAACCTCTATCCCAGCGTCCAGGCGCAAGGGGGAGCAGCTTGAGCAAGATCGATGTCTTCGTGGCGCCGCGGCCCAACCCGGCACTGATCAGAGCCATGACATCCGTCAACCGGATCGTCATGCTGCACGGCATTCCCGGATTTCGTGATCTGTTGCCGTTCAACCGCCTGGCCGGTCTGCGCGGCGTCGCCAATGTCCGTCACATCGCCTTTCCCGACGCTGACCTCGAACGGCTGAAGGCCAGTTGCGGGGCAGGGAAGGCGACTTTCATCACGCCCAACCATCCCGAATTCTTCACCGACTGGATGATCGACAAGGAGATCGTGTCGCAGGTCAGCCCGCTCACTGCCTCCTGGGCGACGAACGGTGTCGTCAACGGTCTCGGCCGGCTGATGCAGAAATTCTGGCTGGCCAACAACCTGATCGCCCAGATTCCCGGCAACAGCGGGGCAGCCAAGGAACACTCCGTCGCCTGGGCCTTGAAAGGTCATGGCGTGCTGCTGCATCCCGAAGGCGGCGTTGGCTGGCACGCCAATATCGTCGCGCCGTTGCTGTCGGGTGCCGTCGAGATGGGGCTTGAGGCCCTCAAGCGCGGCCGGGCCACGGATCCCGATTTCAAGGTCTGGAT
>NZ_RZQG01000163.1:0-9185 GCF_003998635.1 Mesorhizobium sp. M7D.F.Ca.US.004.03.1.1 | reverse complement strand
CCCTTGGCCAGCCTGACGCCGCGTGCATAGACCTCGTCGATGGTCATTGCGGCGAGATCCGAGACGATCAGCAGGTCGGCCAGCCGCCCCGGCGCAATCGAACCGATCTCGCGCTCCAGTTTGAAATGCTGGGCGGTATTGAGCGTCGCCATCTGGATCGCCGTCACCGGCTTCAACCCCTGTTGGATGGCGTGGCGCACCACGCGGTCCATATGGCCTTCCTGAACCAGCGTGCCGGAATGGCTATCGTCGGTGCACAGGATGAAGTTGCGCGGATCGATGCCGCTCTCGGTCACCGCCTTGATCTGCGAGGCGACGTCGTACCAAGCCGAGCCCAGCCGCAGCATCGCCTTCATGCCCTGGCGCACCCGGGCGATGGCGTCCTCGGCGCGCGTACCCTCATGATCGTCCTCGGGGCCGCCGGCGACATAGCCATGGAACGGCAGGCCGAGATCGCGCGAGGCATAGTGACCGCCAACCGTTTTCCCCGCTTTCACCGTCGCGGCGATCTCGCCCGACATGACAGGATCGTTGGCGACGACGCCGGGGAAATTCATCACTTCACCCAGTCCGATGATGTTTTCCCAGGTCATCGCCTCGGTGACGTCTGCGACCGTCAGCTCGGCGCCGGCGTGTTCCAGCCCCGGCGCCGAGGGCACGCATGACGGCATCTGCACATGCACGTTGATGGGCATCGCCACAGCTTCGTCATGCATCAGCCGCACGCCGGGCAGACCCAGTACATTGGCGATCTCGTGCGGGTCGATGAACATCGAAGTGGTGCCGTGCGGAATGACAGCGCGGCAGAACTCTGTCACCGTCACCATGCCACTTTCGACATGCATGTGCGCGTCGCAGAGACCGGGCACCAGGTAGCGCCCGCCGGCGTCAACCACCTTGGTACCCTGGCCGATGGCATGGCTGGCGTTCGGCCCGCAATAGGCAAAGCGGCCGCCGGCAATGGCGATGTCGGTGCCGGCGATGATCTCGCCCGAATGGACATTCACCCAGCGGCCGTTGCGCACGACGAGATCGGCGGGTTTGCGCCCCATGGCGACATCGACCAGATGTGTCGCCATCTCGGTCCAGGGTTTGGGTTTTGCGGGCCTTGCGGGCTTGGCTTTCGTCATTGGCGATTCCTCGGTTGGGGCCAGTGTCGCAAATGTAGGCTGGCGCCGCCAGAGCTGTCGGTCCGACATCCGGCGGCAGGCCAGGCTTGTTGACTAATCCGGCTAAAACGCGATGCTGACTGCGGATCGAGCTGCAAGAGGGAAACATGACCCGTTTTTGGAAAGCGTTCGCCATCATCTTGTTCGCAGCGTCGACCACTTTTGCCGCCGCCGAGGAACGTTGGCAGACCTTGCCGGAGCCGGCGGCCATGCCCAAACCCGATCAGAGCGGATATGCGCCGGTGAACGGCATCCAGATGTACTACGCCGTTTTCGGCGCGGGCGACCCGGTGCTGCTCATCCATGGTGGCCTCGGCCACGCCGACATCTGGGCCAGCCAGGTGGCCACGCTTTCCCAAACGCACAAGGTGATAGTCGCCGACAGCCGTGGCCACGGTCGCTCCACCCGCACCGAGCAGCCTTACGGCTACGACTTGATGGCGTCGGACTATCTGGCGCTGCTCGACTACCTGAAGATCGACAGGACCGCGGTTGTCGGATGGAGCGATGGCGGCATTATCGGTATCGACATCGCGCTGCATCATCCGGAGCGGCTGACAAGGCTCTTTGCGCAAGCCGCCAACGTAACCACCGATGGCGTCGATCCCGGCGTGATGACCAACAAGACCTTTGCCGCCTACATCGACCGCTCCGGCCGCGACTACAAGAAGATGTCAAAGACGCCGGACCAGTATGACGCCTTCGTGGCGCAGATGAGCCATATGTGGGAGAGCGAGCCGGCGTGGACCAAGGAACAGCTCGCCAAGATAACCACGCCGACGGCGATCGTTGCCGGCGACCATGATGAGGCGATCAAGCGCGAACACACCGAATACATCGCCTCCGCCATCCCGGGCGCGAAGCTGATCATCCTACCCAACGCCAGTCATTTCGCCATGCTGCAAGCGCCGGATGAGTATAGCCAGGCGGCGCTGGACTTCATCGACACCAAATAGGGATTCTGTGCGGCAGAAAGGGGATTGCGATTGTTGAGCAATGGGATTCCGTTTTGCGGCGAATGTGGTTATCCTCGCCGCAAGGATCTTTCTGAATCGTCATTTCGGGGAGTTCGATGCATCGACTGATGGTCGCAAGTGCCGGTTTCCTTGCCGCTCTGGCCGTGCCGGCTTTCGCAGCCGACCCGGCGGTCGACCTGCCGATGACCGCGCCCGGCTTCGACTGGACGGGTTACTATGCCGGCATGCAGGCCGGCTATGGCTGGGGCCAATCCGATATATCAGGGACAGAAGGCGCGCCGTTTTCAATCTCACCCGACATCGACGGCGGCTTCGTCGGTGGCCATGTCGCCGGCCTTTGGCAGTTCGACCAGGCGGTGCTAGGCGCCGAGGCAGATCTCAACTATTCCTCGATCGAAGGCACGACGGAATCGGGCCTGGGAAGCACATTTGGCACCGACGTCAAGTGGTTCGGGTCGGTCAACGCCAAGGCCGGCTACGCGATGGATCGCCTGCTGGTCTACGGCGTTGGCGGCATCGCCTTTGCCGGCATCGAAACGTCGCAAGTCGCGGGGCCGGCGTTCACCACCACGCGCACAAATGTCGGCTGGACCGTCGGGGCCGGCGTCGACTACGCGCTGACCGACAAGTTCGTTGTCGGCGCGCAGTATCGCTACTACGATTTCGGCTCCGAGCATTACGACACGCCGGAACCCTTTAACGATCGCGATCAGAATGTGAAGCTGAACACGGTCGGCATCAATTTGAGCTACAAGTTCTGATCGCTCCCGTTCAGTGCCGGTGTGGTGCGGACGGGTTGCAAGCCGGAATTCCGATCGTTGCTCTTCCGAGAATATGGGGCGGACATTCGCCTCTCGATCCAGCCTTGCGCGAGTGTCAGGATGGAGACCATGACGAGATAATAGAGGAACGCGCAGGCATACCATTCGGTGAACCGGAAGCTCGCCGATATGGACAGGGAGGTTGTTGTCATCAATTCCCGCAGCGAGATCGTGTACGCCAGGGACGTCGATTTCAGCAAGGAAATGAATTCATTCATCAGAGACGGCAAGGCTATACGCATTGCCTGAGGCATGACGACCAAGCGAAAGGCCTGAAATTTGGTAAGCCCAAGTGCGGCAGCCGCCTCCCTCTGGCCAACCCCCAGAGACCCAAGCGCGGCCCGCATGATTTCCGCGTTATAGGCCACACCGACCAGGGTCATGCCAATGTAAGCGGCAATGAACGGGGTGAACCACGACGAGCGGAATATCGGAAACAGTTGCGGCAAGCCGTTCCAGATAAACAACAGCACCAGGATCATGGGCGCGCTTCTGAACAACCAGACATAGGCCAACAGGACCCAGCGGACCGAAGCATGCTTCGAGCTTAACCCGATCGCCACCGGCAAACACAGCGTGAAGGCCGTCACCTGGACGCAGATCGAAAGGCCGATCGTTATTAGAGCGCCCTGGATCAAGGCGGGGCTGACGAGAGCTTGAAGAAAAATGGTCGGATCAAAAAGCACGTCGGCCCCGCGCTTCTTGCCTACGAGCCAAAGTCTACGTCGAAACCAGACTCGGGAAAATTGTATTTCTTCGATATCTCGCCAAACGTTCCTTGCTTCTTGAGCGCCTTAAGCGCCGACCTCAGCAACGCCAGGTCTTCCGGCGATTTCTGGATGTATATGCCAAACTGGAACTCGGAGGGATAGGTGTACACGACCTTGATCTTGTCACCGGTCTGTTTGGTGCGAACGCCAGCTTCAGCCGCTTCGGTCAGCGTTGCATCGGCTCGCCCGATCATGACCTGCTGGGTCGCCGCGACTTGCGATTCATAGGTCTGGAAGGTGACAAGCGCCTTGCCCTCCGCCTTGAACTTCTTGTTCATCTCGTCGGGTGCATCGGCGTAAGACGTCCCGGCTTCGATCGCCAGTGACTTGCCGGCAAGGTCGTCCGGGGTCTTGATCGCATTGTTCGTCGCGGCAGTGACGATCACGGTCGACGATTTCAGATAGGGCACCCCATCATAGGATTGACGGCGCTTGTCGTTGAGATAGATGCCACTGATGACGAGCGAGCAGCGACTTGCCTGCAGCGACGGCAGAAGCCCATCAAAGCCTGAGACCACGAATGTGATGTCGGCGCCCCAGAATTTGGCAAGCGCATCGGCGACATCTATGTCGACGCCGACCGGTCGCGTGTCGGTTGGCTTGTCCATGTAGGTGAATGGTGGAAAGCCGGCCGTGGTGCACACGGTGAGGTGTCCGTCGTGTATGAACGAGGGCGCAGCTGTTTGAGCAAGAGCGGTTTGGCTGAGCAGTGTTGCGCCCAACACAGAAGCGATGTGGCAGGCACGTAGCATCGTTCGTTTCATGGCAATTCCCCTGTTGCAATTCGGCTTTTTCTTTTTATCGACGCCTCGACAATCGAGCTCCATGCCGAGGCGTCGAATGCACGAAGCACGACCGGATCGACATGCCCGTCCTGGCGGGCGACGAGCAGGTATTGCATCATCGCCGTTTCGCTCGGCATCTCGAAAATCTGCACGAAATCGTAGGCGCCCATTGTGGCGTAGAGGGCGACGCTGCGCCCACCGAGATCTTCGACTCGTTCACGACTGACCCGAGCGCGCTCCGGAGAATTGGCAATCTCGTCGAGCCCCCGCTGCGTGAGACGCATCAGAGAGATGAAATAAGGCATTGCACCAATCCAGTTGGTTTCGATCAGGTATTGGCCGAGGACGAGTCCAATGCGCGAAGGCCCGCCATCACATCCGCCGCCCTTGAGACGACACCGTAGATGCCGTCCTCGACGGTGACCATGTGAACGGCGGCGTCATGGGCGTACTGGTCGCCGCTGGCGCAGGCATCCTCGATCAGCAGGCATTGGTAATTTCTGTCCGCCGCCTCACGCATTGTCGTGCTCACGCAAACGTCCGTCGTGCAGCCGCTGAAAAGCAGGTGGGAAATTCCCCTGGCCCGCAGAACATGATCGAGGTCGGTATGGGTGAATGCACCGTTGGCAGTCTTGTCGATGACGACGTCGTTGGCGTGGACGGTGATTTCCGGGACAATCTCAAAACCTGGCGACGAGCGCAAAAGGACTTGGGTTCCCTCGAGCCCCGCACGTTTGCGACGCCAGCGCTCATAGGGAGTCATATCGGCCATGTCGGCGCGATAGCCCTGCCTGGTATGCAGGATCAGCGGTCGGGGTCTTCTTGGACTGGGCGATCTCAGGGGTCACCTTCGGTCCAACCGGGCCGTCCCGCAGGGGGACGCCAGCTTCATCGCTGAGTTCCTTGAGGACCTTCATGTCGACGAAACCGTTCGGCACCGACTTGACCAGCCGGTAGAGCTTGGAGACAGCGTTGGCCGCTCCAGCGGTTGCCAGATCGGTCAGCAGGTTGACGGAGAAGCTCTTGGCGAGCGCCGTGTCCCGGTCGTCCTCGGGATTGACCACGAGAACGTCAGGCACCGCGCCGTCAGCGAGGGAGTTCACGAGGTTCGCGAGGTTGTCCTCGTCCTCGAACGTGAGCGAGCTAATGCCCGCCCCGACGATGGCCGCAGGGACCACGCCACCGGAGACGATGGCACCACCAACTGCAGGAGCCGCCTGACCGACGACCTCTGCGACGTTGTCGGCCCATGTGCGTTCGGTGTCGAACTCCGGGTCGATGCTCTGACCGTAGTCCTTGATCGACTGACCGGCGTCGGTGAAGCCGAGCTTCTCAGCCACGGTGCCAGCGGCGGTCGCGAGACCACGACGTATCTCTGGGTTCATGATCGTCTGCACAGGACCACCGAGGGTCTTGTCCATACCGAAGGTGCCACCCATGGCATACGGGTTGTCGATGATCGCTTGGACTTCCTCGCGGGTCTTTCCGCTGAGGGCTACCGCATCGTCGATGAAATGCGGGAATTTTTCGGGGTTCGTTCGGTAGGCCTGAGCCAGTTCTGCGGACGGCTGCATCGAGCCGTCTTCGAGTTGAACCCACGGGGAAGTTTGATCCATACGTTGTTACTTTCCTAGTGCATATTCGGGTCGAGTGGTCCGCGTCTGGACCTCCTGAGCCTGAGTGGCGATGAGACCCTGCTGGACCTGTTGGGCTGCTGCCTGAATTTCGAGCAGCGAGGGGCGCTTGCCGTCGTTCGCTTCCATCATGTCGTTGAGGACAACGGCGATCTGGCTGTCGAACAGCTTCTTGTTCTCGCCAATGATGGGGAGCTTGAGCTTCTCCATGACGGGCTTGATGGCAGGCATGGCCAGGATAGGCTTGACGGTCTGCTCGATGTCGTAGTGCTGCATCGCGTTGGCGTAGGTGTCTTGGTCGATGGTGCCGTGGACGTAGGCCCTGAGGGCATCCTGCGGGAACGCGGGGTTGCCGTAGTTCGCCATCTTCGTGAAGTCCTCGTTGTCCATGTCTGCCGGGTCAGGCGGATTGGTCTGGAGGTCGAGGAGCTTCGTGTAGACGTCGTAGTTCTTGGTCCTGAGGGCCTCCAGCGAGCCGCTGTCCTTGGAGCGGATGACCTTGTCGGCCAGCCCGGCGATCTCCTGATATGACTTCTGCTCCTCAAGGGCCTTCTTGGCCGTGGTCTCGTTGCGCAGCTTGTCGCGGCTCTCGATCACACGCGCCCGGTCAGCCATCGAGAGCTTGCTCGATGCCATGCGGTCTTCCCAGTGGTCGCTGTTGGCTTCCTCCGGGTGCTTCTCCATGTAGCGGATGTAGGCGTCAGCCTTGGCCGAGCGGGCCGTAGGGACGTCCACGCCGCTGTCGGACGGGGCATTCTCAAGATCGGCACCGGCATCGCCAATGCTGTCGAGGGTGATCACACCCTTCTCGTTCTTGGTGATCCTTGCCGGGTCCTGCTGGTACGTTTCCTTGAACCGGATGAGCGCCGCGAGGGTCTTGCGGGGCGACATGGATGCCGTGTTCAGGCCATCGTCGTCGTACTCGCCTCTGCCGTTGGTCTTCTTGAGACCGGCGAACTCTTTGGCGAGCCCACTGTCGAGGAAGTCCTCGGCGGAAATCTTGCCTTCGAGGTAGTCCTTCATGCCACGGGTGCTGACCAGTCGAGCGAAGATCAGTTGATCCTGCACGGCTGGCGTGAACTTGGTCGTCAGCGGCAGACCAGCGGCACGGATGGTGTCCCTAGAGCCGCTCGATCTCCTCGATCACCGCGTAGTAGGCCAGCGGCTTTCGGGAGCCCTTGCGGTTGGACTTGTAGTCGGGCTCGACAAGTTCCTTGCGCCAGTTCACGTCGTCCGAGAAATAGAAGACCACGTCGTCGGTCCCGGCGATGTCGGTGAGGTCAGCCAGCGTTGACTGGAGGACCCCCCAAGCGTCGTTGAAGTCCGAAAAGAGGATGTGATAGCGGTCGAGAAACCGGGTGTCCTTTTCGACAGCCACGGTCGACCGGTGGACAATCATGTCCCCGTCGATCAGGAGCTTCACTTGCGCCACACCCCGGCAATGTCCCGGCAAAGCTGCGGGGTTTCCCGGATGATCTCCCGAGTGGCTTCCCAGAGCAGAACCCCGATGACGTAAGGTGGGATGAGTGGTGCGTAGCAGATGATTGCGATGCGGCGACCCAGGCGGGTCTCGTAGCGGTTGGCTGGCTTAAGCATTCGGGAGGGTCTCCTCGGTAACTCGGGCGATGTGCGTGGCGATCTTGCGGAGGAAGTAGGTCTGCGCGATCTCGGCTTGGGCGTCGGGAAGGTTGTCGGCCTTGAGGGTCCACTTGGTGCCCTCGGCGTCGACTGCGTAGTAGCGTTCAGTGGTCAATGGCATTCCTTCCAGTTGTCTCCGATCTTGTATTCGCCCGTCAGGGGCACCCGGAGGTTCAGTTTCTCGCCTGCGATCTTGATGGCTTGGATGCACAGTTCACCCACGATGGATGTCTGCTTGCCGTCCGCGTCGGTCTCGATCAGGCTGGGGTCGATCTCCATCTGGAGTTCGTCGTGGACCCACGCCATGAGGCGCACATGGGTCTGGTAGAGGCCGTGTTCCTTGAGGAGCTTGACGAACTCGATGATCCACAGCTTGCACATCACGGCACCGGCTGACTGCAGGAGCAGGTTCAGCGCCGAGTGGGGCGAGCGGGAGAACAGGATGCGTCCGTCGAGGCCCTTGAGGGACTTGGTCTTCTCGACCTTCTCTTTGATGCCGT
This sequence comes from Mesorhizobium sp. M7D.F.Ca.US.004.03.1.1, assembly GCF_003998635.1. Taxonomy (NCBI): domain Bacteria; kingdom Pseudomonadati; phylum Pseudomonadota; class Alphaproteobacteria; order Hyphomicrobiales; family Phyllobacteriaceae; genus Mesorhizobium; species Mesorhizobium sp. M7D.F.Ca.US.004.03.1.1. Next base: position 891 of record NZ_RZQG01000163.1, on the reverse strand, counting down.
CGATCAGCGCCTTGAGAGCCGGGAGGCCCTTCATGACGTTGCGCTTGAGCTTGCGCCCGAGCTTCGCATCGCCACCGGCAATGAGACCGAGCAGCGCCAGACCGGAGCCGTATAGGAACGCGTAGAACCATCGCTTGGCGATCTGCCTCGTCGATAGTCCAGCGGCCTTCTGGTTCTTGGTGTGGACGTCGCCGTTGACCACTTCCTCGGCGTACTCACCGTTGTCGTGGCGGTACATGAAGTGGCCGAGCATCCGCAGTTCGAGGCCAGACACGTCGCAGCCTAGCTGCTTCCAGCCCAACTTGCGGGCCTTCGTGGTCGGCCCAAAGCACTCTCGGCAGTCGGCACCAAATTCCTTCTCGTTGGTCGGTATCTGTCCGACGTTGAAGTTGGAATGCGAGGCGCGGCCTGAGACCGTGCCCCCGGTGTTGGTCGTGGTGTAGACGTTGCCGTCAGACTTGACCGCCGACAGCCAGGCCTGATCACCCTCCGCTATCTGTCCGATCCGCTTCTGGATCATCTTGTAGCGAGCGAGTTCAGCGGCCTCGGGGTACGGAAGGTCCTCAAGGATCGTTTCGTCGATCTTGGGCTTGCCGGTGGGCGTCAGGTCGATCGGTTTCCAGCCGTAGAGCTTGATGAACCGGTCGGCGATCTGGTCGCCACTGTTGGGGTTGAAGACGTTGATCTTGATCTTCTGCGACGGGTAGGGAACGGTGTGAACTGCAATTGCTACCTCTTTCAAAGCTTCGGCAATCGCGAGCGCCCCTTGCGGGGTGGTCACGACGGTGGCGGTGCGGAATTTCAGGATGATTTCGCCTCCCCTCCGGGTGACCTTGAGGTCCGAGGGGAAGCTTTCGTTCGAGAAGTCGTTACGCGTCATCCGACCAGCGC
>NZ_RZQG01001639.1:0-631 GCF_003998635.1 Mesorhizobium sp. M7D.F.Ca.US.004.03.1.1 | reverse complement strand
CTCGGGCGCTAGCCATTCTTCCTGAAGACGCCAATCATCGGCCCCAAATTCCAGTAGTCGTCGTTGCGGCCGATGGCAGGCGCAAACAGGCTGGATATCGTGCCGTCGAGGAACAGCGCGTTGTCGCAGCCGAGCGCGTCGCGGAAAAGCCGGGCGAAGGCATGGAAGGTCACCGTGCCGTTCGAAATCGCAAACACCGCAACGCCGTCCTTTCGCACCCCGACCCCGTCGCGGGTTTTTCGCGAGGTGCTGTCAGCCTGGAATTTCGGATGCAGCTGGCCGTCGATCACCAGCATTGGCCCGGATTGCGTCGCATAATCGACGCTCGGACGCCTTTTCACAAAATCCCTGGTGGCGCGGACCGCGGCCTTGCCGTCGCGCATGTAGAAAATACCGTTCGGCTGCAGGGAAAAATTGCCGCTTCCCGATCCCGTCTTCACATCAGCCATTTCCTGGCCGTGCTCGACATAGAGACCGACCGGCGCGAGGTTCGGGTGATACATGCCGGCATTGATGCCGAACAGCATCGTGCGCCCGGCCGCCTGCTGCGCGGCATGGAGATTGTGCAGCGACTGAAATGGCTTGCCCGCCGGATCTTTCCAGAACAACTCGACCTGATATCGTTTCGGAT
>NZ_RZQG01001638.1:0-638 GCF_003998635.1 Mesorhizobium sp. M7D.F.Ca.US.004.03.1.1 | reverse complement strand
CGGTGCGCATGGTCGGCGCCGTCGGCAAGGACAGCTTCGCTGCCGAGGCGCTGGCGCTGCTGCGCGACGGCAAGGTCGACCTGTCGGGTGTTGCCGAGACCTTCGCCTCGACCGGTACGGCGCTGATCATGGTCGGCGACGACGGCGAGAACATCATCGCCGTGGTGCCCGGCGCCAACGCTTCCGTGTTGCCTGGCGACCTCGCCAAGGCCTTCCTGAAAAAGGGCGATGTCGTCCTGCTGCAACATGAGATCCCGCTGGCGACCGTCGATGCAGCGCTTGACCAGGCAAGAGCGGCCGGCGCCATCACCGTGCTCAACACAGCCCCTTTCCAGGGCAAGGCAGCGGCCTTTCTCGCCAAGGCCGATTATGCCGTCGCCAACGAAACCGAATTCGACCTCTATGGCGAAGCGCTGGCCCTAAATGGCCGCGACCGGGCGGCACGCATGCGCGACTTCGCCGCGAAAACCGGCCGCACCATCGTCGTCACGCTCGGCGGCGATGGCGTGATGGCGGCGACGCCGAGCGATTTCCTCAGCGTTCCGGCCCTGAAAATCACCCCTGTCGACACGGTCGGCGCCGGCGATACGTTCTGCGGTTATTTTGCCGCCGGGCTGTCGTCGGGCCTCACGCTCGAA
>NZ_RZQG01001637.1:0-638 GCF_003998635.1 Mesorhizobium sp. M7D.F.Ca.US.004.03.1.1 | reverse complement strand
TTGGTGGACAAGGCTGCGCGTCGCTATATCGGCGTAACGGTATTGGAGTTCTTGGAAATGGCATTGGACATCGGCTATGTCAGCGCGGTCGGGGCGGGAGCCATCTCGTTCCTGTCGCCTTGCGTACTGCCGCTGGTGCCGCCCTATCTCTGCTATATGGCCGGCGTCTCGGTCGACGATTTCCGCGGCAATGCGGGAACTACGGCGAGGGAAGGCGCGCGCGGTGCGCTGCTTTATTCCTCGATCGCCTTCGTGCTCGGCTTCTCGACCGTCTTTGTCGCGCTGGGCGCCGGCGCCTCGACCATCGGCCGGCTGCTGCGCGTCTGGCAGGAGCCGCTGGCGATGGGCGCCGGTGTGCTGATCATCTTGATGGGCCTGAATTTCCTCGGCGTGTTGCGCATCCCACTGCTGTCGCGCGAGGCGCGCTTCCAGTCGCAAGGCAAGCCGGCAAGTGCGATCGCGGCCTATGTCATGGGACTGGCCTTTGCCTTCGGCTGGACGCCCTGCATCGGCCCGGTGCTGGGGCCGATCCTGACGCTGGCCGGCGGCCGCGAGACGGTGGGCGAGGGCGCGTTGCTGCTAGCCGCCTATTCGCTTGGGCTGGGCATCCCGTTCCTGATCGCAGCGCTGTTTTCCGG
>NZ_RZQG01001636.1:0-638 GCF_003998635.1 Mesorhizobium sp. M7D.F.Ca.US.004.03.1.1 | reverse complement strand
CGCTGGAAATGGGCATCGCCGTCATGGTCGAGGCGATCCTGTCCTTCGTCAATCTGTCGATCTCGACCGACGATCCGACCTGGGGCGGCATCATCGCCGAGGGCCGGCTCTCGATCCATCAGGCGTGGTGGGTGCTGGTGTTCCCGCTGGTCACGCTGATCCTGACCGTGCTGTCTTTCAGCCAGTTCGGCGAGGCGTTGAAGACGCGTTTCGATCCGGTGCTGCGATGAGCGCCTGTCTCGACATCAGGAATTTGAGCGCCGTGCTGCCCAACGGCCAGCGCGTGCTGCGCTCGGTGTCGCTCTCCGTCCAGCCCGGCGAGGTCCGCGCGCTGGTCGGCGAAAGCGGCGCCGGCAAGACGATGATTGGCAAGGCGGTACTCGGTGTCTTGCCATCAAGCGTGCGCATTGTCGAAGGCGACATGCTGCTCGAAGGCGAAGACCTCGGCAAGCTCCAGCCGAAGGCACGGCGCACGCTGATCGGCGCGCGCACCGCGCTGATCCCGCAAGACCCGCTGACCGCGCTCAACCCGTCACGCCGCATCGGCTCGCAGATGACCGACCGGCTGGTGCGCATCCTCGGCTGGAGTGGCGAGAAGGCCGATACCCGCATCCGGCAATTGCTGAACGAGGTGCAGA
>NZ_RZQG01001635.1:0-638 GCF_003998635.1 Mesorhizobium sp. M7D.F.Ca.US.004.03.1.1 | reverse complement strand
TGGGCTTTGTAGGCGGCCTCATCCATGAGGCCCGCGAGTTGGCTTTCGTCGGCAAGCTTCATCTTCCACAGCCAGCCGGCGCCGGTTGCCGCCGAATTGACCAGTGACGGGTCCGACGACAGCGTGCCGTTGGCTTCGGTGATCTCACCATCGACCGGCGCGTAGACGTCGGAAGCCGCCTTGACGGATTCGACCACGACGGCGGTATCGCCCTTGGTCAATTTCTTTCCGGTCTCCGGCAATTCGACGAAGACGAGATCGCCGAGCTGTTCCTGCGCATAGTCGGTGATGCCGACAGTGGCGATGCCGCCCTCGACGCGGAGCCATTCGTGATCTGATGTGAAATAGGTCGTTGCCATGGAAATCATCCTTTGCGGTAGCGATGCGGAGTGAAGGGCAGGGAGCTGATGTCGACTGGGATTTTCGTGCCGCGAACATCGGCAAAGACCCGCGTTCCGGGCTTGGCCAGCGGTGCCGCGACATAGCCCATGGCGACCGGATGGCCGGCCGAGGGGCCGAAGCCGCCCGATGTGACATGGCCAGCGGGCTTGCCGTCGGCATCAAAGAGCGCGGCACCGCCGCGCACCGGCTGGCGGCCTTCCGGTTTAAGCCCAACTCGCTTTTGCGCGGGTCCTCGT
>NZ_RZQG01001634.1:0-640 GCF_003998635.1 Mesorhizobium sp. M7D.F.Ca.US.004.03.1.1 | reverse complement strand
GGACCTGTCGATCTGGACGGCGATGTATCCGTCGGGCTTCCAGCCCTACCGCAATTCGCATTTCGACATTCCGGAGTGGGTGGCGGCAGGCTATGACGAGGCCTTCATCACCTCCTACCTCAAGTCGGAAGGCGACTCGTACAACCATCCGAACGCGGCGATCGAGCCACGCATCCCCGGCATCTTCCAGTATTACAGCGCCGCCGAGGACATTCTGGCCAACACCTTCGCCGGCAAGATGAAGGCGCAGGAAGGCGCCGACGCCATTGCCGCGGCCTGGGAGAAGCTCACCGACCAGATCGGCCGCGAAAAGCAGGTCAAGCTCTACAAGGCCTCGCTCGGCATGTAGGCTGGCCTACGAACCGTGGTCCGGCGGCGAAGGCTGCTGCCGGACCACAAATAACCTGCTTCCTTTCGGAAGCCTCCTGAACGGGCGAGATTTGTGGCTGACCAGACTTCGACCGCAAACCAGTGGCCGGCAGACGCCGCCCCTTACGACCTGATTTCACCGGCCCGCAGACGGCTTGGCTTTGCATTGATGGCCGTGGCGACGCTTGGCCTGCTAGCGGTGATCGTGTTCGAGATTTTCTACAAGGCTGAAGCCGAAACCTGGCGCCCCGTCGTCTATGCCTATGTGTTG
>NZ_RZQG01001633.1:0-640 GCF_003998635.1 Mesorhizobium sp. M7D.F.Ca.US.004.03.1.1 | reverse complement strand
GGCCCAACCCCATGCCGAGTGCCGCCACCGACGGCAGCGCGCCCTTGGCGAGCGCCAGCAGCAATGGGACCGATTGCAGAAAGGTCAAAAAATCCATGCGCGTACCGGAATCGAAGTTCGAGGCCCGGTACGGATATAGCCCGTTTCAAGCGATCCTGTGGAAGACTCAGGCGCGCTTAGACAAGCCATCCCATGGCGACGCACAGTAGCAGGACGGCACCGAGCACGCCGCGATAGATGACGAACGGCCAGGCCGAAAAACGCTCCAGCACGCGCATCAGCCCCCATATGGCGAAGAAGGCGGAGATCGAGGCAACGACCAGCCCGACGGCGAGGACCGACCAGCCATGGGCGTCGAGATGGACCTTGTGCAGTTCCCAAAGCTCCTTGAGACCGGCGAGCGCAATCGCGGGCAACCCGAGCAGGAACGAGAAGCGCGCCGCTTCGGCCCGCTTGAAGCCGAGCCCCAGTGCCGCGGTCAGGGTCGAGCCCGAGCGCGACACGCCGGGGATGAGCGCGCCGATCTGGGCGACACCGACGAGCAGCGCATCTGCCAGCGACGCTTCGCCCATGGTGCGCCGGTGGCGTGCAAAAATCTCGGCCAGCGCCAGCATGATCGCCATGGCGATGCAGGCCCAGC
>NZ_RZQG01001632.1:0-641 GCF_003998635.1 Mesorhizobium sp. M7D.F.Ca.US.004.03.1.1 | reverse complement strand
GGGCCGCCAGAACCACCGCGAGACCACTGATGAAACTGCGTCTGCTTGTCATTTCCACACTCTCTGTTGCCCCGCGCCGCAGAACTGGACCGGATCCGACACCATCGCAAACGAGTTAACATCGCCCCCGCCACGAGAAAAACTAGGGCTCGACCAATGAAGCGATCGCACCTTCCGCTGAACGGCTTGCGCGCCTTCGAGGCCGCCGCGCGTCACCTCAGCTTCACCGGCGCCGGGCTCGAACTGCGCGTCACCCAGGCGGCCGTCAGCCATCAGGTCAAAGGCCTCGAAGAGGTTCTTGGCGTCAGGCTCTTTCGCCGGCTTCCGCACGGGCTCGCTCTGAGCGAGGAGGGCGAGGCGCTGCTGCCCGTATTGAGCGATGCCTTCAACAGGATCGGCGTCACGCTCGACCGCTTCGAGGGCGGCCGCTTCCACGACATCGTCACTGTCGGCGTCGTCGGCACTTTCGCCTCGGGCTGGCTGATCCCGAGATTACCTGTGTTCCACCAGGCCTATCCGGATATCGAGCTACGCATCTCGACCAACAACAACCGGGTCAATCTCGCCGCCGACGCCCTCGACTTTGCCATCCGCTTCGGCGACGGCTCCTGGCAGGGAACCGACAACACACCGCTGATGCC
>NZ_RZQG01001631.1:0-642 GCF_003998635.1 Mesorhizobium sp. M7D.F.Ca.US.004.03.1.1 | reverse complement strand
AATTTATGCTACTGTCCGAGTGAAAAACTTTTTCATTGTGCATCGGGCGAAATCGACAGAGAATGACGCCATGGAAACCACCGAAAAACGCCAGCGCGGACGGCCGCGCGCTTTCAACGGGCCATCGGAGGCCAGTTCGGTGCAGTCGCTCGACCGGGCGCTGCGCATCCTGGCCATTGTCGCGGAAGGCAGCGGCCTGTCGCTGAGCGAGATATCGGCGCAGAGCGGCCTTGCCGCCTCCACCGCCTACCGCATGCTGACGACGCTGCAAAACCACGGCATGGTCGAATTCGACACATCAGACCAGCTGTGGTCGATCGGCGTCGAGACCTACCGCATGGGCGCGGCGTTCCTGCGCCGCCGCAAGCTGGTCGACCGCGCCCGTGTCGTCATGCAGGAGCTGATGGAGAGAACGGGCGAGACCGCCAATCTCGGCGTCGCCGAGGATGATTGCGTCGTCTTCGTCAGCCAGGTCGAGACGCATCAGGCGATCCGTGCCTTCTTCCGGCCGGGCACGCGCAGCCCCTTCCATGCGTCCGGCATCGGCAAGGCGGTGTTGGCGCATCTCGAGCCGGAGCGCGTCGGAACCATCCTGCGCAAGGCAGGCCTGCAACGCTTCACCGACAGGACGCTGTCAGACAT
>NZ_RZQG01001630.1:0-644 GCF_003998635.1 Mesorhizobium sp. M7D.F.Ca.US.004.03.1.1 | reverse complement strand
GTCGTATTCCCAGGCTTTGTGAACGCCCATCACCATCAGGGTATAACGCCCTTTCAGCTCGGTTCGCCGGATCTTCCGCTGGAACTCTGGATCAACCGGCGGACCGGCGGGAAGGCTGTCCCGCTGTACCTCGACACGATGTACTCGGCATTCGAGATGGTGCGGTCTGGTGTGACTACGGTGCAGCATTTGCAGGGTCGCCTTCTTGGCCCGGTGGAGAATATCTATGCCGACTCCAATGAAATCCTGCGCGCTTATGACGATATCGGAATGCGCGTCTCGTACTCGTTTGGCGTCCGCGATCAGAACCGCTTGGTCTATGAGGACGACGAAATATTCGCATCGCGGCTTCCACAGGCGTTGAAACCGAAAGCAACGGCCCACGTCAAGAAGCAGGCCATCCGGCTGGAAGACAATTTCGAGCTGTTTGGCACCCTTCGACAAGACGCGAAGGGTCACAAGACCAGAGCGATTCAGATGGCTCCGGTCAATTTGCAATGGTGTTCGGACCGAGCCCTCGAACTCGTTGGACAATGCTCAGCAGACGCCAATGTGCCGATGCATATGCATCTTCTGGAAACGAGATATCAAGAGTACTACGCGCGGCAAAGAACGCGCCGTGGTTCTATCGTTCAGTTTCTTAA
>NZ_RZQG01000162.1:0-9221 GCF_003998635.1 Mesorhizobium sp. M7D.F.Ca.US.004.03.1.1 | reverse complement strand
GCGCCATCGATCCCTTCGTCTTCCGCTTCGCCATCTTCGTGCTGGCGATCTTCGTCGGCTATTACGTCGTCTGGTCGGTGACGCCGGCGCTGCACACACCGCTGATGGCCGTCACCAACGCCATCTCGTCTGTCATCGTCGTCGGCGCACTGCTGGCCGTCGGCATCGCCGCTTCCGGCATCGCCGCCGGCTTCGGCTTCGTCGCGCTGATGCTGGTGTCGGTCAATATCTTCGGCGGCTTCCTCGTCACCCAGCGCATGCTGGCCATGTACAAGAAGAAGGACAAGTAGAGCGCCATGAACGCCAACTTCGCGTCCTTCCTCTATCTGGTCTCCGGCGTCCTGTTCATCATGGCGTTGCGCGGCCTGTCGCATCCGACCACCAGTCGGCAGGGCAATCTCTACGGCATGATCGGCATGGGCATCGCCATCGCCACCACACTGGCGCTGGCGACCCCGTCCGCTGGCCGTTTCGGCTTGATCGTGCTCGGCCTTGCCATTGGCGGCGGCGTCGGTGCGGTCACCGCGCGCCGCATCGCCATGACCTCGATGCCACAGTTGGTCGCTGCTTTCCACTCGCTGGTCGGCCTCGCCGCCGTCATGGTGGCGGCAGCCGCCATCTATGCCCCGGAAAGCTTTGGCATCGGCACGGATGGCGACATCCACGCCCAGGCCCTGATCGAGATGAGCCTTGGCCTCGCCATCGGCGCCATCACCTTCACTGGCTCGGTCATCGCCTTCCTCAAGCTCGACGGCCGCATGTCGGGCAAGCCGATCATGATCGGCGGCCGCCACTTCATCCACGCGGCACTTGCCATCGCGCTCGTCGTCTTGATCGTGCTGCTGGTCACCACCGAGTCCAAGCTGGTGTTCTGGCTGATCGTTGCCGCCTCGCTGGTGCTTGGCATACTCTTGATCATCCCGATCGGCGGCGCGGACATGCCGGTCGTCGTCTCGATGCTCAACTCCTATTCGGGCTGGGCGGCGGCGGCCCTCGGCTTCACGCTCGGCAATCTGGCGCTGATCATCACCGGCGCGCTGGTCGGCTCATCCGGCGCGATCCTGTCCTACATCATGTGCAAGGGCATGAACCGCTCCTTCATCTCGGTCATCCTCGGCGGCTTCGGCGGCGAGACTACCGCCACGGCGGACGACGGCATCGAGCGCACGGTCAAGCAGGGCTCGGCCGACGACGCCGCCTATCTGATGATGAACGCCCAGAAGGTCATCATCGTGCCCGGCTATGGCATGGCGGTTGCCCAGGCGCAGCACGCGCTGCGCGAAATGGCCGACAAGCTCAAGGCCAACGGCGTCGACGTCAAATATGCTATCCACCCGGTCGCCGGCCGCATGCCCGGCCACATGAACGTGCTGCTCGCGGAAGCCAACGTGCCTTATGACGAAGTGTTCGAGCTTGAGGACATCAACTCCGAATTCGCGCAGGCCGATGTCGCCTATGTCATCGGCGCCAACGACGTCACCAACCCGTCCGCGCGTGACGACAAGTCGTCGCCGATCTACGGCATGCCGATCCTCGACGTCGACAAGGCCCGCACCTGCCTGTTCGTCAAGCGCTCGCTCGGCTCCGGCTATGCCGGCATCGACAACACGCTGTTCTACAAGGACGGCACCATGATGCTGCTCGGCGACGCCAAGAAGATGACCGAGGAAATCGTCAAGGCCATGGATCACTGATAGGCGATCAGCACTGAGACAAGAAACGCCCGGCTTCGCGCCGGGCTTTTTCTTGGCTGACAGCGGTTTCAAGGCTACGATGACGACGTCCCGTCTCACCGACGGGATTGTCGTCAACGGAGACGCTGATGCCCGATCCCGTCGCATCGCCGGTCACCGCAAAAGCACCGCACAAGCTGAGCCAGGCGGTGGTGATCGTGCATGGCATGGGCGAACAGCGGCCGATGGATACGTTGCGCGGCTTTGTCCAGACTGTCTGGAGCCATGATCCCAGCCGCGCGCCGTTTTATGCCCATGTCGCCGATCCGGCCGATCCCACCGGCGCGAAGATCAACCAGAGCTGGATCACCCCCGACAGCCGGACAAATTCATACGAACTTCGCCGCATCACCACGCCTTACGATGTCGAAGGCCGTCGCACCGATTTCTACGAGCTCTACTGGGCCGACATCACGCAGGGCACGACGCGGGGGCGGCTTGCCGCCTGGGTGACAAACCTGCTGTGGCGCAAGCTCGCCGACATTCCGCGCGACGCCCGCAAGCTCTATCTCGTCACTCTTCTTGCCGTCATCGTCGTCCTGTGCGCGATGCTCGCGCTCGCGACCTCGGTTTGGCAGCACTATATCTCCTGGGCCGCCGCTCTGTTCGTCACCATCCTGGCCTCGTTCATCATCTGGGCGGTGGACCGGTTTGGCCTTCCCTATTTCGGCGATGTCGCCGCCTATGTGCGTGCCGAAGCGGCGACGGTCGAAAAGCGCGCACTGATCCGCGACCGCGGCCTGAGGCTGCTGAAGCGTCTGATGATGGACGACAGCTACGACCGGATCGTGCTGGTCTCGCACAGCCTTGGATCGATGATCGCCTATGACCTGCTGCAGATATTGTGGGCCGATTTCAGGCCCCGAAAACTGGAGGCCATCCGCGACAAGGCGAAACTGAAGGCGATTCACGCTATCGACAAGGCGACGCTTGTTGCCGACGGTTCGGCTTGGCCCGGCAGCCTGGACGATCTCGCCGGCTTCCGGCGCGATCAGTGGGAGCTCTACCGGCAGCTGCGCACTGGCGATGCCGACCATCGGCCCTGGAAGATCAGCGATTTCGTCACGCTTGGCAGCCCGCTGACCCACAGCGAATTTCTGGTGACGTACAATCTCGCCGAATTCAGGCGCGGCATTGCCGAGCGGCTGTTCTCGGCGTGCCCGCCGATTGCCGAAGGGGCAGCGGCTGGCGGCACCGTGCTCTATCAGGAAGGCCGCAACCGTTCGGGCAAGCCGCAGCGCGCCGTGCATCATGGCGCGGTGTTTGCGGCGACGCGCTGGACCAACATCTTCGACCGCGGCAATGGCTGGCTTACGGGCGATCCGATCTCCGGGCCGATGGCGGAAAATTTCGGTCCGGGTGTGGAGAATATCCAGGTCGAGCTGCGCGGCTCACGTGGTCGCGTCTTCACCCACACGCTGTACTGGTCGTTGGCGGCGACCGGTGTCGAAGTCGCAGCCGGCGCTCGCTCGCATCTTGCCGTGCTGCGTGACGCTGTCGACCTTGGCCGCAAGCTGGAGCCGAGCCAGGCGGAAGCGCCGGCTATGACTTCCGAAAAATGAGAACGGCGAACGGGATCGATACTCCACGCGCCGCCTGGCAATTCAAACAGAAAATCCACCCCGGGGCTTTGGCCCGGAGTGGATCGATCTGCTTCAGGTCCAGATCAGCGGCTGGTCAGGAACACCGCTTCTTCATCATCGCGCTGCCTGCCGCCGAGAGCGGCTGCCGCACTGGCGATGAAGGCGCCGATCACCAGCGACAAGGCACCGAGCAAGGCAAAAGTCGCGCTGCCCTTCCTGGCGGTGTCGGCGGCCTGTTGTGCCTTGACCTTGGCGTCCTGGACCTTGGCGACTAGGGCATTGACACGTGCCTTGGCGTCAGCCTCGGAGAGGCCGGTGCGGGCGGCGACCAGTTGCGACAGATAGGTCCTGTCATCGGTCGAGATTTCGCCTGCCGCGGCACTGGCGACCAGGATGCGCGAGGCCTGCCCGATCGCGGCCGCATCGCCGTCCGGACTGACCGCCGTGAGCTTGCTCGGATCAGCCGGACGAAACAGCGAGTCCACCAAGTAGGACGTCGCATTGTCAGCAGCAGCGCCACCGGCATTGGCGGATGCACCGGCCGACGCACCCATGGCGGCGCCCGACGCCACGGTCGAGACTGCCTGCACGCCTGAACCCACCGCAGCGGAAAGCGCCGAGCCCAGGACACCGACGACGATCAGGGTGGCCAGCGCCCAGGCCAAAAAGCCGTGGGCAGTGTCACGGAAATAGACCTCGTCGGCGTGGATGCCGACCCATTTCGTGCGCAGGCGTCCGGCAAGGTAGCCTCCGACACCGGAGGACAGCCATTGCACGATGACCAGCCAGATCGCGGTAGAGACCGCGAAGGTCGTGACCGACGCGCCGGAGCCAGACCAGGGTGACACCATGCTCAGCCCAAGGCCTGAACCAAGCAGCATGAGGATGAAGGTCAACGTCGAGGCCGCGAAGGCGCCGGCGATGATCGGTCCCCAACTGACGGCAGTAGTAGAGGATTCTGTTGAAGTGGAAACGTCGACAGCCGATAGAGTGGACTGCATGAGTTCCCCCTATCGTACGAAAAGCATGATCAGAATGATGATTGGAATCGGGATTCCGAGCAACCAGAGCAAAATGCCACGTCCCATGAAAGCCTCCTGTGAGAAATTGTGATCGATGTTGTCACAATGTCCCGAGGGGACTTCCGTTCCGGCGGGTTATAAAATGATTTTGTTTGCCATGGATGGAACAATTGGCGCGCCGCGGCGCGCCAATGTCAGAGACTATCGAGATCAGATATCCAGATTGGCGACCGACAGCGCGTTGTCCTGGATGAACTCACGCCTGGGCTCGACCTCGTCGCCCATCAGCCGCGAAAACAGACTATCCGCATCCGTCGCGTCATTGACCTTGACCTGCAGCAGCGAGCGCACGTTCGGATCGAGCGTGGTTTCCCAGAGCTGTTCGGCGTTCATCTCGCCGAGACCCTTGTAGCGCTGCATGGTCAGGCCCTTGCGCCCGGTCGCGAAGACCGCGTTGAGCAGCGCCATCGGTCCCGAGATGGTCTCCGAGACATCCTTGCGGCGCAGCACCGGTGGCTCGCCATAGACTTCCGTAAGGCGCGGCGCATAGCGGTCGAGCTGACGTGCATCGGCCGAATTGATCAGCCCCAGATCGAGATGCGCGTATTCCTTGACGCTGCGCACCGTGCGCTCGAATACATAGCCGCCAATGCCCTCGTTCGAGGTCGACATGCGACCGGTCCAGCCGCGTTCGGTGTCCTCGGCGATGATGTCGAGACGCTTGGCGATGCGCTCGGCCATGGCATTGGCCTGGGCGAGATCGGTAAAGACGTCCGGGTTGAGGCCGCCGGCGATCGCCGCCTGCTCGACCACGCCCCTGTTGTAGCGCGTGTGCAGGCCGTTGATGAGCTGGCGCACGGCCAGCGCGTCGTCGATGGCGCCGCGCAGATCCTGTCCGATGCGAACCTCGCCCGAGCCGAGCGTAAGCGATGCTTCCTCCAGGCCCGAGCCGATCAGGAATTCCTCGAAGGCGCTCTCGTCCTTGATGTACTGCGAGCTCTTGCCACGCGTCACTTTGTAGAGCGGCGGCTGGGCGATGTAGAGATGGCCGCGCTCGATCAGCTCCGGCATCTGCCGGAAGAAGAAGGTGAGCAGCAAGGTTCTGATATGGGCGCCGTCGACGTCGGCGTCGGTCATCAGGATGATCTTGTGGTAGCGCAGCTTGTCGGCGTTGAACTCGTCCTTGCCGATCGAGGTGCCGAGCGCGGTGATCAGCGTGCCGATCATCTCGGAGCCGAGCATACGGTCGAAACGGGCCCGCTCGACATTGAGGATCTTGCCGCGCAGCGGAAGGATGGCCTGGTTCTGGCGCGAACGGCCGCCCTTGGCCGAGCCACCGGCGGAGTCACCCTCGACGATGAAGATCTCGGATTTCGCCGGGTCGCGTTCCTGGCAGTCGGCCAGCTTGCCGGGCAGCGAGGTGATGCCGAGCGAACTCTTGCGGGTGATGTCGCGGGCCTTGCGTGCCGCCTCGCGCGCCGCGGCGGCCTGGATCACCTTGTCGATCACCACCTTGCCTTCGGCCGGATGTTCCTCGAGCCACGTGCCGAGAGCCTCGTTGACCAGTCCTTCAACCACCGGGCGGACTTCGGACGAGACCAGCTTGTCCTTGGTCTGCGAGGAGAATTTAGGGTCGGGAACCTTGACCGACAGCACTGCCGTCAGGCCCTCGCGGCAATCGTCGCCGATCAGCCCCACCTTTTCCCTCTTGGTCAGTCCGGAGGATTCGCCATAGCCGGTGATCTGGCGTGTCAGCGCGCCGCGGAAACCGGCCAGATGGGTGCCGCCATCGCGCTGCGGGATGTTGTTGGTGAAGGCCAGCACGTTCTCGTGGTAGCTGTCGTTCCACCACATCGCCACTTCAACGGTGATGCCGTCGCGCTCGGCCTTGATGGCGATCGGCTTGTCGATCAGCGGCTTCTTCACCCGGTCGAGATATTTGACGAACTCTTCCAGCCCGCCATCATAGTGCAGTTCATGGCGCACGATGTCGGCATGACGGGCATCGGTCAAAATGATGCGCACGCCGGAATTCAGGAAGGCGAGCTCGCGCAGCCGGTGTTCCAGCGTGCCGAAATCGAACTCGACCATGGTGAAGGTCTCGGACGACGGGAAGAAGGTGATCTCGCTGCCGCTGCGCCCTTCATAGGTGCCGGGCTGCTTGTCCTGCTCATAGCTGCCCGTCGCCTTCAGCGGCGCGTCGGCATTGCCATGTGTGAAGCTCATCTCGAAGATCTGGCCATTGCGGCGAATCCTCAGCTTCAGCCAGGCCGAAAGCGCATTGACCACCGAGACGCCGACGCCATGCAGGCCGCCCGAGACCTTGTAGGAGTTCTGGTCGAACTTGCCGCCGGCATGCAGCTGCGTCATGATCACTTCGGCCGCCGAAATGCCTTCTCCGGTGTGGATATCGGTCGGAATGCCGCGGCCGTTGTCGATCACGGTGACCGAACCATCGGGATTGAGCGTCACGGTGACGAGGTCGGCGTGGCCCGCCAGCGCCTCGTCGATGGCGTTGTCGACCACCTCATAGACCATGTGGTGCAGGCCCGAACCGTCGTCAGTATCGCCGATATACATGCCGGGGCGTTTGCGGACAGCATCCAACCCCTTCAAAACCTTGATGGAATCGGCGCCGTATTCGGCTTCAGCGCCGTTGTTGTTGTCGATCTGATCGCTCATGAAAACCTGTTGTCTGGATGCCGCTTGCACGGCGCTAAAAATCGGCCCCGAATCGCGCCTCTGATATGCATTAGATATAGGCGCTAAAGGCGGTTTTTCCAAGGTTTGCGAGCATTTCGGGGGCGAACGCCCAGCCGGCAGCCGGCTATTTTTTTCGGCCGCCGAATTTGGCGAGAAGGCCGCGCAAATACTTGATCGTGGATTTGTCTCTCGGCGCCAGCCGACCCGTGCGGTCGAGCTCCAGCGTCAGGTTAAGCGCCTTGGTCAGCACCGCCTTCGGATCCTTCGCCACATAGGCGTAGTTGATGTAGGCCTGTACCAGATCAAATTGCCAGATCGCATTGTCCGGATCGGACTGGGCCAGTTGCTGGCGGATGCCGAGGCTGGTTTCGAAGGCTTTCCTGGAGCCCTCGAAGTGGCGCTGCTTGGTCTCCAGCATGCCGATTTCCGAGAGCGTGATCGACAGATCGCGTTGCCAGTCGGAATTGGCTGGGTCGAGCTTGGCCAGACGGTCGGCAATGGCAAGACTGTCCTGATAGTTTTGCAGTGCGCCGCTGATATCGCCCTGGACATCAAGCACACCGGCGACCTTTTCCAGACAAACCGACAGGTCCCGCTGCCAGTTTGTGTTGCCAGGATCGGTGGCGGCGAGTTCACGCGCTATATCAAGCGCTTGCTGATAGGAAGCCAGTGCCGGCGACCAGCTCTTCCGGTCGCTTAGCGCATTGCCGGCCTTGGCGTAACCGATCGACAGGTCGCGCTTCAAGTCGGTATCGTTGGGGTCGCGGCGCACCAGCTCTTCGGCGATCGCCTGGCTCTTTTTGTAGGCCACGAGTGCACCGGCGGGGTCGCCGCGCTCGCGCAGCACGTCACCGATCCTTTCATGGCTGACGGAGACAGCGCGCTGGCGCTCGGGATCATCGGGTTTGTTCTCGGCCAGCGCCAGCCGAATTCTCAGACTCTCTTCAAATGCCGTCTGGGCGCTATCCAGCTGTCCGGCGGTGCGGGCAAGGTCGCCGATTTCATCATAGGTGATGGTCAGATCGCGCAGCAGATAGGCGCGGTCCGGCTCCGCATCGGCCAATTGCTGCTTGATCGACAGGCTTTGCTGATAGGCCTGGGCGGCCGCGCCAACATCGCCTTGCGTCGCCAGCACGTTGCCGATCTTGTCATTGGCCATGGCCAGATCGCCAAGCCAGTCTTTCTTGTCCGGCAGGCTTGCGGTCAGACCCTGCAGCACGTCCCTGGCGGCCTCGTAGTTTTCCAGGGAGGCCGGCAGGTCGCCTTGGGCCATCTTGATGTTGGCGAGCTTGATATGGCTGATGGCGAGATCGCGTTTGACGCTGGGATCGGTTTCCTGACGCGACCGCTGCTCGAGGTTTGCCAAAAGGGCCGTGAAGGCGCGGCCGGCTGCGTCGACATTGCCGACCGTCGTATAGAGGATGCCGAGCTCCTCCAGTGTGCGGCTCTGGCGGTCGGCCTGTTCCAGGCTGAGCGAGGTCTGCCCGGCCTCGCCATAGAGCGACAGCACGGTCTCGTAGCCCTTGATGGCTGCCGCATAGTTGAGGTCGGCGCGCGATGCGCCCGCCGACAGGAACAGCGTTGCGGCTTGCGACAGCGTGCGGTCGACGAAATTTACCTTCAGCGCCTTGCGCGACACGTCGTCGATATCGACCGCTTCCGCCAGTCTTGCCTGTGCCGCGCCGAAGGCGCCCAGGGCCAGCTGCTCCTCGGCCTGCCGACGCAGTTCCGTCACACGTGGATCGTCGGCGGCCAGCGTCTTCATCTCGCCGCGCACCTTGACGAAAGCGTCCGCCGCCTCGCGCAGGCTGGCGTCCAGGCTCTCGGCGGAAAGGTGCTTGGTGTCGAGACCGATCAGCGCGCCATAAAGCGGCGCCAGCGGCATGTCGGCGTCACTGGCGATCTGCTCGACCTGGCCGCGCATTTCGGGCGTCACATCGGCCATGGCGAGCAACAGGCGCTCGCGCTCGGGCAAGTCCTGCCTGGCCTTCGCGGCAAAGAAGAGTTGCGGCAGGGCGCTCTCGACATAAGGCAGCTGTTTTCCACGCGACAGGTCATAGACCTCCTGCTGCACCAGTGTCAGCACCGAGCGGATTTCGAGCCCGTCGGTGCCGAGATATTTGGTCAGCGCCGTCGTGAACGGCGAGTTCTGGCCAGTTCCGTCGGCGGCCGTCTCACCC
>NZ_RZQG01001629.1:0-644 GCF_003998635.1 Mesorhizobium sp. M7D.F.Ca.US.004.03.1.1 | reverse complement strand
GATGCCGACACCCAGCCTTTCGGCTGCCATCTGTGCTGCGATGGTGCGAACACCAGTGCCGATTTCATGCGAACCACATTGGATCCGGACCGCGCCGTCGGCGGTGAGACGAACCCTGGCCGCGCAAGGTGCGACGGCGGTCGGGTAGATTGCTGTGGCGCAGCCCATGCCGACCAGCCAGTCGCGGTCACGCATCGAGCCGGCCTTGGGCTCGCGTTTCGCCCAGCCAAAGGCCTCCGCGGCCTGATCGTAGCACTTGATGAGCGAGCGGCTGGAAAATGGCTTGCCGCCGATCGGTTCCTTGTCCGGCTCATTGATGCGGCGAAACTCGACAGGGTCCATGCCAAGCGCAACGGCCGTTTCATCCATGGCATTCTCAAGCGCATAGACGTAAGGCGTTTCTGGTGGTGACCGCATGTATCCAGGCGTGTTGCGGTCGGCGTGGACCAGCGAAACATGAGTCAGGACAGAGCCGTAATTGTACATGCGGGCGGTGGCGGACGTGCCGCCGACGACATAAGGGTCAGGGCGTGACGTCACCTCCCAGCCCTCATGTCCGAACGCCGTGATGCGGCCGTCCTTGCCGGCGCCTATGCGGATCCGATGCCGCGTCTCGGCGCGATAGGTCTGCGTACCGAAGGCCT
>NZ_RZQG01001628.1:0-645 GCF_003998635.1 Mesorhizobium sp. M7D.F.Ca.US.004.03.1.1 | reverse complement strand
CCGGCTTGTTGGAAAACGGTTTGGTGACATCGGCGTCGAAATTGGCGCCTGATTCCTCGACCAGGCGCTCGCCAAGCTGGTCGCGCAGCACCCTGCCCTTGATCTCCAGCACATGGCCCTCGGCGAGGTCATCAAGCTGGAACGGGCCGTAGGAAATGCGGATCAGCCGCGTCACGTCGAGGCCAAGCGAGCCGAGGATGTTCCTGACTTCGCGGTTCTTGCCCTCGCGCAGGCCGATCGTCAGCCAGGCATTGGTGCCTTGCTCACGGTCGAGCGTCGCTTCGATGGCGCCGTAAAACACGCCGTCGACGGCAATGCCTTCACGCAGGCCGGCAAGCGCGCTCTCCTCGACCTTGCCGTGGACGCGCACGCGGTAGCGGCGCAGCCAGCCAGTGGCCGGCAGTTCGAGCACGCGCGACAGGCCGCCATCGTTGGTGAGCAGAAGCAGGCCTTCGGTGTTGATATCCAGCCGGCCGATGGTCATCAGCCGCGGCAATTCAGCCGGCAGCACGTCGAAGACGGTCTTGCGGCCCTCGGGATCGCGGTTGGTGGTGACGACGCCGGCCGGCTTGTGGAACAGGAACAGGCGGGTGCGCTCGATTGGCGGGATTTCCATACCGTCGAGATGGATGATGTCATCAGGCA
>NZ_RZQG01001627.1:0-650 GCF_003998635.1 Mesorhizobium sp. M7D.F.Ca.US.004.03.1.1 | reverse complement strand
TCTGGTCTATGGCGGCTTTCCCGGCCTTGCCAGGAAGCTTGCCACCGAAGTGCTGTCGCTGCCCGAGAACGCGCTCCGGACTGCCGGGCTGGCGGCGATCGCCATCGGTGTCGGCATCGTCTGGCTGGTGCGAGGCGGATGACGGCGGCAAGAGCATCGGTTTTCGGATACGAGCTTCGATCCCGGGGATATGAGTTTCGATCTCGGGATACGAGCTTCGATCCGAGATAACGGATGATTTATCCTCTGCCGATAGTCATAGCCGCAAACGTGCCGTATTTTTTGCCAACATGGCGCGACGCGGCGTTTTCGTCGAAGCGCTTTTCTTTTCAAGAATACCGGGAGGCTTCTCGATGACATCCAATACTATTTTGCGCGCGGCACGGCGGACGTTCATCGCCGGCGCGGCGGCACTTCTTGTCAGCGCCGTCGCTGTCCCGTCCGTGACACCGACATTTGCCGCGGATGGACCTGCTTCGGTCGCCGACCTGGCGCAAGGCCTGCTCGGCGCCGTGGTCAATATCTCGACCTCGCAGACGGTGAAGGGCACCGAAGGTCCGGGTGCGGTGCCGATGCCTCAGTTGCCCGAGGGCTCACCCTTCCAGGATTTCTTCGACGATTTCTTCAAGAACCGTGGCGGCGACAAGGAC
>NZ_RZQG01001626.1:0-652 GCF_003998635.1 Mesorhizobium sp. M7D.F.Ca.US.004.03.1.1 | reverse complement strand
GATACCGGCTATGGCGTGACGCCGGTGATCGACCGCGACTATTTCTGGGCGATCTATTTCCGCACGCCGGGTGGCGTGCTGTTCGAAGTGGCCACCAACGAGCCGGGTTTCGATCGCGATGAGGACACCGCTCATCTCGGCGAGGCGCTGAAGCTGCCGACGCAGCACCAGCACCTGCGGCCCTATCTCGAACAGCATCTGCAGAAGCTGGAAGGCTGAGGTCATGAGCAAGGACGCTTACATCCACAAGTTGCTGCCCGGTTCGCCGGGCGGTCCACTGCTGTTCGTCTTCCATGGCACGGGAGCCGATGAGAACCAGCTTCTGTCGCTGGGGCGCGATCTCGCGCCCCAGGCAACCATCATCTCGCCGCGCGGCGATGTGTCCGAACAAGGTGCTGCGCGCTTCTTTCGCCGTACCGGCGAGGGCGTCTACGACATGGACGATCTGGCACGGGCGACGGACAAGATGGCGGGCTTCGTCAAGGCGCATGTCGAGGCGGCCCATGTCGGGGCGGCAAAGCCGTCGATCGTGCTTGGTCTCGGCTACTCCAACGGCGCCAACGTCCTGGCCTCGGTGGTGTTTGCGGCACCGGCGCTGTTCGACGCCGCGGTGCTGATGCATCCGCTGATCCCGTTCGAACCGGAGGTGAAG
>NZ_RZQG01001625.1:0-653 GCF_003998635.1 Mesorhizobium sp. M7D.F.Ca.US.004.03.1.1 | reverse complement strand
CACGAAGCCCGCGAGCCGGTGCTTGAGCGCGTCGCGGCGCTGAAGCGGCTATGGTTGGCAAAGCACGGCCGCGTTTCGGACCTCTTCGACGAAGGCTCCACCGCTCTGGCAGCACTGGTGTCCGTGCTGGCCGGGCTCGGATTGCTGCGCATCTTCGTGCTCGAACGCGAAAACGAGATCATCGCCATCTCGATCAATTTCGAGCAGCATGGAACGATGATGGCTTTCGTCACAACCTATGACCCGGCCTTCGAGCGTGCCTCGCCGGGCATGGTCCTGATGATGGATTACATCCAGTGGTCGCTTGACCGGGGCTTGACCACGGTCGACTTTCTCTGCGGTGGCGAAGATTTCAAGCGCCGCTTTGCGACGCATTCGGTGACCTTATCGTCGGTGATGGGTGGGCGAAGCCTGCCCGGACGCCTCGCCGCCTTGGCCGACCGCGCCCGCCATGCCACGAAATCCTGGCGCTCCGAGAAACCATCGAAACAAGCGGAGCTGGCGGAGGAGTAAGATTGCCATCGCCTGCATGACGGCGAGCACAATGAAAAGGTCGGGCACAAACCGATCCGATCATACCCTCTTAAGCTTAGGCCTACTGGCCTCTAATCTAGAAAATGGTTCGCGAAACCTGGCGCTCGACGGCTGGGGAC
>NZ_RZQG01001624.1:0-653 GCF_003998635.1 Mesorhizobium sp. M7D.F.Ca.US.004.03.1.1 | reverse complement strand
GCATCCAGCTTGGCCGCGGCAGCGTCAGCATCGTTATTACCGAGCCATACCGGGGCGAAGGCAAACTGTACGCCGTCGCGCGCGAGCGCTTCCGAGGTCGCCTTCAGGTCGGCGGCCGATGCATAAAGTACGCGGCATTGTTCGTGCCGCACGTCCTCATACGCCTTGTCGATCGACGGGTACGAGACGGTGCTTCCCGACATGCCTGCGAAATCAGCTATCTTGCTGATGGTCGCCTCGTGCACGGCTGCGTTGCCGTCAACGACGGTGCAGATCCGGTCGGACGAACTCGACAGCAGGATGCCTCCATATCCCTCACGCGTTCCGGACGACACCTCTTCTGCGACCTTCAAGGCCAGCGCCTGATCCGAATCCATGCGGGCCTTGATGTCTTCGAAGCGGATAGGATCGAACACGCGAATCGTCTTGGCCTCCATCGCCTCGAGATAGGCCGCCTGAAGCGTTGGCGGGGCCTCCAGGAAGGTTTTTCGCTGAACAAGGAAGAGATCAGCGCTTTCGAGGTCGTTTGCCCCACAGTCCGAACTGACGTTTATCGCCTTGCCGCCCATCGGATCGATGGCTTCGAGGAGTGCCCTGTCCAAGGCTGACGTCCTCTTTAGTCCGAGCAAGCAGATCCACGCCTGGTTCTTCGT
>NZ_RZQG01001623.1:0-653 GCF_003998635.1 Mesorhizobium sp. M7D.F.Ca.US.004.03.1.1 | reverse complement strand
GTCCGAACCGGGGGAGACGCGGTCGTAGGGCAGGCAATCCCAGGCCGGCAGCTCCAGCACGGGAAGGCCGGGCGCCGCGAAGGACAGCGCCTCGATGATCGCCGGCAGGCGCTGGCCGTCGCGTGCCACGAACAGAACCGGCTTGTCGGGCGCGATCTCGAGTGCCGCCTGCACCAGCGCAAAGGCTTCGTAGCCGTCGGCGACGCCGTCGACAATGAACTGGCCGGCACGGCCTTTCGGCAGGCCGATGATGGGAATGAGGCTCATGAAATCAGGTCGCTCAAAATGTCATGGAGTGGCGGAAAGCCAGGATCTTTTGCAGGACGGCACAATCGATATCGGCCGGGACCGGGCGTTCGCCGGTGACCATGGGCAGGAATTCGGTGTCGGGAATGTCGAGGAGCCTCTCATATTGGTCGATTTCCTCGCCGGTCAAGGTACCGATCTCAGCATCGGCGAAAGTGCCGAGGATCAGATCCATCTCGCGCATGCCGCGATGCCAGGAGCGAAACAGAAGCTTGCGGCGGTGGGCGTCCAGCCCCTCGCTTGATCTCGTCGTTCCGGTCATTGTGCCGCATCCTCACTTGCTGCGGCGCATATAGCGTGGATAGAAGGTGCTGTCAGCCTTGCGCTGTAGCCGTCGCGACATAAGC
>NZ_RZQG01001622.1:0-653 GCF_003998635.1 Mesorhizobium sp. M7D.F.Ca.US.004.03.1.1 | reverse complement strand
CCGCCGACAAGCCGCTGGCGCCCAAGGGCGTGCTCGACCCGTCGGTGACGCCGGCCAAGCTGACGCCGTTCATCGACATCAACGACAAGGGCGAGCTCGGCCGCTTCGGCCTGCACAATGGCGCGCCGAACGACAAGAACAACCTTTCGGAGAAGTGGGAGGCGATGTCGGTGGTAAGCGTTCTCGATCCGAAGCTGCCCGACGACTACTTCCTGTTCGTCGCCAACGACAACGACTTCCTCGCCCAGGACGGCTTCCAGGTCGGCGCGCCCTACAAGGCCGAGGACGGCGCCGATGTCGACACCATGTTCCTGGTCTATCAGGTCACGCTGCCGGGTCTGACCAAGAAGTAACAACACCTGTTCAGGCGGGTGCACCGAGCGCGTCCGCCTGAGCAGATCGTGAAAAGGCTCTTACTTCAACATCTCCGCGTCCCTTGGCACGCCGGCATCGATCGGCTCGGCCGTCCTGTTCGACACCGCGCTGATCTTGCCGGCGGCCGACAGGTTGGGGCGCACGAAGACCGGCGCGACGCCGTTGACCCGGCTGTAGAGGTCGATGATGTCCTGGTTCATGAAGCGCACGCAGCCCGACGATGCGTTCTTGCCGATGGAATCCCACTCCGGCGTGCCGTGCAGCCGGTACATCGTGTC
>NZ_RZQG01001621.1:0-653 GCF_003998635.1 Mesorhizobium sp. M7D.F.Ca.US.004.03.1.1 | reverse complement strand
GCGACAAAGCGCGCTCAGTGGGACGGGAAACAAGCGTGGCGACAAGCGGCATGGAACATTCCGGCGGACAAGCGGGCGAGGGCCGCGTGAAGAACGCGATCCTGATAGCCGGGCCGACCGCCAGCGGCAAGTCGGCGCTGGCGCTCGATCTGGCCGAGCGCAAGGGTGGCGTGATCGTCAACACCGATTCCATGCAGGGCTATTCGGTGCTCGACGTGCTGACCGCCCGGCCGGAGGCGGCCGACCTCGCGCGCGCACCGCATTTCCTCTACGGCCATGTCCATCCGGCCACAGCCTATTCCACCGGCGCCTGGCTGCGCGACGTGATGAAGCTGATCGACGACGGCACGCTCTCCGGCCGGCCCGTAATTTTTGTCGGCGGCACCGGGCTCTATTTTCGCGCGCTGGCCGAGGGCATTTCGGAAATGCCCGACATTCCGCAGCGGGTCCGGGACCGCTGGCGCTACGAGTTGAAGGAGCAGGGCGCCGTCAAGCTGCACGGCCTGCTGCTGCGCGAGGATTCGGCGACCGCCATGACGCTGAAGCCGACCGACAGCCAGCGTGTCGTGCGGGCATTGGAGGTGCTCGACGCGTCGGGCCGTTCGATCCGGGAATGGCAGGCAGAACGCGGCCAGCCACTCATCGACAGGGGC
>NZ_RZQG01001620.1:0-654 GCF_003998635.1 Mesorhizobium sp. M7D.F.Ca.US.004.03.1.1 | reverse complement strand
GCCAAGGTGATCGCCACCGACATCGATCCGTTTTGCGCGACCGCGATCCGGCTCAACAGCGAGGCCAACGATGTCGGGATCGAATTCCTCGGCACGGATTGCATCGGCACCGATGCGGGATGGGACGTGATCCTGGCCGGCGACGTCTTCTACGACAAATCCTTCGCCGACCGGCTGATGCCGTGGTTCGCAACCCTGAAGGCGCGTGGCGCCGAGATCCTCGTCGGCGATCCCGGCCGGTCGTATATGCCGAAGGCGGGGCTGGAACCGCTTGCGGTCTATGAAGTCGCCGTCACGCGGGCACTGGAGGATTCCCTGATCAAGCGCACGACCGTCTGGCGCTTTGCTTGACGTGATCGCCGAACAGGCGTTCCATCACACCCGCATCTGAGGGGGAAGCTCATGGATTTTTCAGCAGTGAACTGGCTGGCGGTGATCGCCGCCGCAATCGTGGCATGGCTGTTCGGCGCCGCCTGGTACATGGGCCTGAGCAAGCCGTGGCTGAAGGCCGCCAAGCTTGATCCGGCCACGATGAAGAAATCGCCGCTGCCCTTCGTCATCAGCTTCATTGCCGAACTGGTCATGGCCTACATCATGGCCCTGGTCGTCGGCGCGATGACCGGCGGCGAGCCGACACTGCTGGCCGGCCTTGTC
>NZ_RZQG01000161.1:0-9229 GCF_003998635.1 Mesorhizobium sp. M7D.F.Ca.US.004.03.1.1 | reverse complement strand
GCTTACCCGATTTCGCGCGCAAGTCCACCTTATCGCCGGCTTTGAAGGCAAGGCAACGGAACCCGTCCCATTTGGGTTCGTACTGCCATTGGCCGGCGCCGTCAGGCAACGCGTCTGCAGTTTTCGCCTCCATCGGCACGGTGTCCAATGGAACGCCAAACGGCAGCTTTGCGGTTTCGGATGTCATGCGGCGAGCTTTGCCGACCCCAGCCGCTTGATAGCGGTGCTGATCGAGCGTTCGCCATCACCGTAATCGGTCCAGGCGACGGTCTTCTTCAGGAGGCCGGGCACAGTGGCGACCGTGTCTCTCTTCGGATCGAGATCCGCCTTCACCTGCCCCCATGTCAGGGGCATGGATACCGTTGCGCCTTCTCTCGCCCTCGGAGACAGTGGGGCGACGGCTGTCGCCATGCGATCGTTTCGAAGGTAGTCCAGGAAGATTCGGGACGTCCGCAACTTCTTGGCCATATTTACAAGGTAGAGGTCTGGGCTATCGCCTGCCATCTGCATGCAGACCGCCTTGGCGAAGGCCTTGGCCTCGGGCCATGTGGTTTTGCTGCGCTGGGTCGCCAAGGGCGTGACAACGTGCAGCCCCTTTCCGCCCGTCGTCTTGCAGAAACTCACCAAACCCAAATCCTCGAGACGGTCGCGCATTTCCTTGGCCGCCGCGACGACCTCGGCGAAGGCAACTTCCGGACCAGGATCGAGATCGAAAACCAGTCGGCCGGGGATCTCGGGATGACCGGGTTGGCAATTCCAGGGGTGCAGCTCCAGGCCGCCGATCTGGGCGATGGCCGCCAGCCCCTCGACACGATCGATCTGCAGATATGGCTTGTGGTCGCCGAAAACCTTCACCAGTTCCAGCAGATTGGACGTGCCTGGCATTGCGTGGCGCTGGAAGAACTGTTCGCCCGCATAGCCATCAGGAGCGCGCACGAGGGAGCAGGGTCGTCCCTTGAGATGCTTGATCATCCATGGGCCGACGGCCTCGAAGTATTCGGCCAGGTCGAGCTTCGTCACCGGCTGCCCGCCGTCGCCGGCGTTCGGCCAAAGCGGTTTGTCCGGCTTGGAAATGATGACGCCCATGACAACCGGGCTTTTTCCCGTACCTCGCGTTGCCTTGGCAGGGTCGGCGAGCTTCGTGTCCTGAGGATCGGCGGGGCGCTCGGCCTCGACGTCCTTTGCTGGTTTGTCTTCACGCAGGGCTTTGAAGGCAGCCTGCCTGACATTGCCGCCCCCAGTCCATCCCGCGAACTCGATCTCAGCAACCAGTTCCGGCTTTGTCCAAAAGATGGTGGAGTCCTTCTTCGGCGCGCCATCGCCGGTGAAAGGTGATTTGGTCGCCTTCATTGCCTTCAACCTGGGCAGCAGTTGCTTGACCTTTGCCTCGCTGAAGCCGGTTCCGACACGGCCGATATAGGCGAAATGTTCGCCGCGGTTGACGCCAACGAGCAAAGATCGGAATTTGCCGTTGGTGTTAGACCAGCCACCGATGACAACCTCATGCCCGGCGCGGCATTTCGATTTTACCCAAGTGTCGGTCCTTCCCGACACATAGGTTGCATCAGCCTTTTTGGAGATGATGCCTTCAAGCGAAAGACGACAAGCAGAACGCAACACCGCATCGCCGCCATTGGTGAAGTGCTCGACATAGCGGATCAGGTGTTCCTCGCCGCGATCCACCTCGCCCAGCATCTCGCTCAGCTTTTCCTTGCGTTGCGTAAGAGACAGTCTGCGCAAATCCTCGCCGTCGGCGGACAACAAGTCGAAGGCAAAGAATACGAGATCCTTTGTCCGGCGCTCGGACAGCGCGGCTTGCAAAGCGGCGAAATCCGGTGCGCCATTTTCGCCGAGCGCTACGATCTCACCGTCGATAATGCCATCGGGGAAATGGGCCGCCTCTCTTGCGATGGCGTCAAATTTTTCCGTCCAATCCAGACCTCTTCGTGTTTTCAACGTGGCGGCGCCGTCCTCGATGCGCAACTGGACGCGGTAGCCGTCGAATTTGATTTCATGAACCCAGTCTGTCCCTGCCGGCGGCCGCGAAAGCGTCGCGCAGAGCTGTGGTGCGATGAAGCCAGGCATCTTCGCCGTCGAACCCCGCGCGGCTCCTTTCGCAGGCAGCACCGCCTTCGCCATTCCCTTAGACGACTTTGCGCGCTCGTCGGCGGCGTGGCCACGATTGCTGTCCCACACCGCATCGGCATCGGCCACAGAAGAGCCTTGCATCATGAACGGCTTCGGGCCGGAACCCTTGCCCGCGGCAATTTTTTCCATGCTCCGTCCGGAGGCCACGGATCGATCATGAGACAGCACCGCGTCGCCGTTGCCATCCGTCGCGTATTCGTCACGATGCTTGATCAGCAGCCAGTTCGTCCGTCTCCCGCCATTGCGGTCATGCTTCATGCGCACAAGCACAAAGCTTCCATGCAGGCGCTTGCCGTCGAGCATGAACTTCAGATCACCCTTTTCCAGTGCCTGCTCAGGAGGCATGGAGCCTTCCGGCTGCCAATAGCCTCGATCCCACAGCTGCACCGTTCCGCCGCCATACTGCCCCTTGGGGATGGTACCTTCGAAGTCGCCGTAGTCGAGCGGATGATCCTCAACCTGGACGGCCAGGCGCTTGTCCTGAGGATCCAGAGACGGACCTTTGGTAACAGCCCACGACTTGAAGACACCGTCGAGCTCAAGGCGAAGATCATAGTGCAGTCGCGTCGCCGCGTGTTTCTGAATGACGAAGCGGAGCCGGTTCGATTTAGCGATCGAGCGCTCGCCACTCGGTTCTTTCGTCTTCGTAAAATCACGCTTGGCGCGATAGGTGGAAAGCTCGCCTTTTGTCATGCAACAGATCCCGGCTGAGGACGCGACGCGCGACTCAACGCCGTGGACGAGATTTGGTTCGTTCGGCGCTGGAATGACGCGGCAGTCACTTTTTCCGTCTCAGAGGAGATGTGGCGTCTTAATCTCCGTCGCCGCGGATTGGCGCTCGACACATCGCGGTCCAGCAAGGTCGCTCAAGACAAGCTCGATCTCGGCACGCAGCTGTTGCCAAAACCCTTCAACCTTGAAGACCTTGCCGAAGAGCTGCGGGCCGTTCTCGATGAGCATAGGTCCGTTGGTCAGGCACGCCTGACAGCGGCAAGACCGGCATGCAGCGGAACGATTCAAACGCCCGTTCGTTTGCCTCGACGGAAACAGGACAAATTAAATGGTTGCGCCGCGTGCGGCCTGGAAGGGCTTTTTAAAGGTTGGTTCCGTCGCTTGCGGCGTAAAGGTTATCGGCGCAACCAGCGAGGCATCCAAGATTCATTTCAAGATCCTGAACCGAAAAGACGGTCTGCCGGTCAAAAGTGTTTATGCCGACGAGAAGACGGGAAAGACCGTCGAGGCGGAAGACCAGGTGAAGGGGTTCGAAGTCGAGAAAGATGAGTTCCTTCAGATCGATCCCAACGACATCAAGGCGCTGAAGCTGACATCGGATCATACACTCGAGGTCGGCGAATTCGTATCCATTGACGACGTGGATACGCGCTATCTCGAGAAACCCTACTATCTGATTCCTGCCGACGGCGCCGCTGTCGAGGCTTACGGCGTCATTCGCGACGCGATGAAGAACAAGGGTGTTGCTGCCCGATCCTGTATCGTCCTTTATCAGCGCGGCCGGGAGGTGCTGATCCAACCTCATGGCAAAGGCATGCTGATGACAGAATTGCGGAACCACAACGAGGTGGTCTCCGCAGACAGTGTTTTCGATGGCTTGACGAAGGCGAAATACGATCCTGAATTGCTCGAAATCGCCGGCATGCTGATCGACAAGAAAGTTACGACTTTCGATCCTTCAAAATTTGAAGATACGTATGAAGATGCCTTGATCGCCATGATCGATGCGAAGCGCAAGGGTAAGGCGCCGCCAAAGCCGGCTCCCAAGCCAAAAGAGAACGTCATCAACCTGGCTGAAATTCTTAAAAAGAGTCTCAAGCAGGAAGGGCTGGCAGCATCCAGAAAGAGCCTTTCGCCGAAGCGCAAGAAAGCTTGAGCACGGCCGCGCCCCACGCGATCGAGGAGACATTTGTGGTCCGACCAACCCGGGAACAATGCCGTGCGGCAAGGGGGCTCTTAAATTGGTCGCAAGCCAGGCTTGGCGCAAAAGCGAATGTGAGCGAAGGAACGGTTAGGGACTTCGAAAACGGCAAGCGTGTACCGGCCACCGACAAGCTCCTTGCGATGCAAGCCGCATTGGAAATGGGCGGCGTGGCTTTCCTGAGCCATGGGCAGACTGCGCAAGGCGGAGGACCGGGAGTTCGCCTAAGGAAGCCGACGGCACCGCGAACACGCGTTCGAGATGGCGAAGCCGGCATCATCGAAAACAGTGAAATGTAGAATGCTGCAGGCTAGCAGCCCCTCACATCTGGTCGTTGTAATGCTCTTTCGCTTGTCCAACCATCTTCGCCAGTTCGGAAAATGGGGGATGTCCGATTCACCTTGGGCTTTGTCAGCGATCTGAAGAAGCGGGATCGGACAGCAGATCGTGTTGCGATTGGCAGGGGAACTTCATTTGTCCGCTGGTTGCCTGTCACGGGACGCCTCAACCGTTCTCAGACCGGTATCAATGTCGTCGACAGCAGGCCCCTTGTGAACATGCACATTGTTGCCACGCAATCGAAGTCATCAGCCTTCGCGCGAAGATTTGCGACGTTCATGGGCTGGACCTCTTTATCTGCCCCGAAGGGTTCTGCCCGTCCGACTGATGGGTCTTGTCGTTCACGTCGTTCGAAGGCCGTGTCAGTCCCACCCCGCTCCTCGGATTCTTGTTACCCGCCGCGTCCTGGGAGAAAGAATCCGAAGGGTCGGGACCGGTCTTGGCAGGATATTTTGTTGCTCCCGTTTCGCGATGGTTGTCGTTGCCAGACATGTGCAGCCCTCCTGTGTGATCGTCGATAACCACACCCGACGCCACGAGTTCCATTGCGCATGGAACATTCCCAGGGGCCGATCGTTGGCCAGCAAAAACGATAGCTGCACGGCCAGGATCAAGAACCTTAACGCAGGGCGTTGTCGAGAAGCCGGATTTGGCTCAAGCCAGAATTGAGCGCAAAGACCTCAACTGCAGGGGCCGCGACTTAGCGCACCTCGGCCTCTCACGCTCTCTTCGCGAACGCCCAGACCATCAGCGGGTATTCCTCGTCGTTGCTGAGGTCGCGCCACAGGCCGTAGGCGCGCACGGGGCCGCCGATATGGGCCCTGGCGCAGGCCTTGTTGCCCCAGCCGTGGACCTTGACGTTGGCTTCCGCGAAGCCGCCCTCGACCATCAGCTGCTTGAGGCCGGCAGGGGTCCATCTGTTGTAGTCGTGCGGCCTGGCGTGGACGCGAAACAGGAAGGGTGTCGCCACCATCGCCCAGCCGCCGGGCCGGGTCATGGCGTGGATGTTTTGCACCGCCGCCTGCGGCCGCTGCACGTGCTCCAGCACCTGGTCGGCGATGACGATGGAATATTGCTCGTCGGTGCGGTCCTTGCAGATGTCGAAGGCGGGGAAATCGACCGAGCGGTAGTTGGGGCACATCGCCCGCCAATAGCGGTTCCAGCCGGGCGAGATCTCGATCACATCGGAAGCCTTGCGGTTGGCGGCTTCTAGAAAGAGGCTGAATGCCTCGATCTGGCGGATGCGCAGCCAGTTGCGGGAATCATAGCCGATGAGCCGTTTCACGGCGCGTTTGCTTTGGCTTTTCAGGGCGGCAAGGCTTGTCGTCACATCGACCTCCTCCACAACCCGCCGCGAAGAACAGTCTAGCCCGGCCAAGTGGGCAAAAAATGACAGCGAGCCAATTTCCCCCTCGAAGGCCCTCCAACGAGTGACAACAAAGCTTCGCCATGGGAGGGCTCGTCACCGACCTCCAATTCTCAACAAAGGAATCTCACATGATCTTGTCAGACGCCGGATCCGTCGCTCCGCGTGCGCAGCCGGCGAACAATCCAGGACGGTCGCCGGCACTTCGTACCGCGTGTTCCTCGACGCCTCCTCGGCCGGCGAGTTCGCCACCAACGCCGAACTGGCACTCGAACTGGAACCGCACCGCGTCCAGCGTCATTATGACGCTCATCGCGATAAATAGCACTGAAGCCTGATCGGGCCGAGGCGACGGGACCGGGGCTGCCCGAAGACGGAACCGGCCTGCGGAATGCCGATACCTCGCACATCAAAGAGGCGGATCCGGGGACAGAATCCGCCTCGTCTGCCGACAGGGCTTCGGGGGGAAGACGGGGGTCGGCAAACAATCCGATAGCAATATCAGCAAGCTTCTTGAGGCGTACTGTGCTCCGGAAGACTGGATTGTGAGCGCGTTTTGGATCCCGCGCAATTCGCCCGATAGACGTAGCCTGATATGCCTATGGACGTGTCGCGGACGCGTCCATTCCGTCCGACCGAGGCCGGATCGGGCGACGAGCTCCCCTTCCTTTCTTGAGCAACTACCTGCTGGCAAACGCGTCCCGCCGTCAGGCTCGCATCAATAATCGCCGTTGTAGTACCGGTCGTCGCAGGGCGCCGTGTAGATGCGGCCGTCGCGATCCTGGTAGCGGCACATCTGGTCGCCGCGGCGCTGGTCTTCGCGGCGCTGTGGGGTGGTGGCTGAGCCGACGACGGCGCCGAGCAGGGCGCCGCTGGCCGCGCCGATGACCGTGCTCTTGGTGTTGCCGCCAATGGCCTGGCCGACGAGGGCGCCGCCGGCGCCGCCGATCAGCGCGCCGGTTCCGGCCCGCTGCTGGCCTTCGGTCTGCGCGCAGCCTGCCAGGGCTGCGGTCATCAGCACGGCTGCGATGGCTTTGTGAAAGTTCATGTGCGTTCTCCCTTGAAGGCCTGAAATCCCTATGGCTTGCCACCTGCGGCCGCAATGCGGCGGAACGGGGGCACGAGGCCTCACGATAAAAGACATGGTTTCTCGGGCGTTGATAGAAACCCTGCCTGCTATTTTTTGACCCTCTCGGTTCATGGCAACAAAGCCTCATTCGATACAAAGTGTCGGTCAATGTGTAACGGGATTGAAGCGTCATGCCGCTAGGGTCGCTGGTTCAAGCGAACGTTCAATCTGCCTTTTAGGCGCGGAGTGATGGAAGAGGCGCACACGGCCCGTCGACCTTCTGTAGACGCACAACGCGTGCGCGCAGCTCAGTACGTGCGAATGTCTACTGACCGCCAGAGCTTCTCGATCGACAATCAGAAGGATGCAATCCGCGCCTTCGCGGCTGCGATGAACTACGACATCGTAGCCACATACGAGGACGCTGGTCGCAGCGGCTTGAACCTTGAAGGTCGCGCCGGCTTGCAAAGGCTGTTGGCGGACGTCGAGACGAAGAACGCGGGTTTCGAAATCATCATCGTCTACGACGTGAGCCGCTGGGGGCGATTCCCGAACCCCGATGAGAGTGCGTCGTACGAGTACCGGTGTCGCGTTGCCGGAGTGCGAATTGAATACTGTGGCGAACAGTTTGCCAACGATGGCACCATCGCATCAGACCTGCTCAAGGCGATAAAGCGCACCATGGCGGCCGAGCACAGTCGCGTGTTGTCGGTCAAGGTGTTTGCCGGGCAGTGCAGGCTCATTCAAATGGGATACCGGCAAGGAGGGTCGTCCGGCCTGGGCCTGAGGCGCCGGCTCATCGACCAGCATGGGCGCACAAAGACCATGCTCGCTCTCAAAGAGTACAAGAGCCTCCAGACGGATCGGGTCATCCTCGTACCTGGACCATCTGATGAAATTGCAACGGTGCGCTGGATCTATAATGAATATGTGAAGGGTGGTCGGACCGAGCTGCAAATTGCGCGGTCGTTGAATACCAAGGGAGTGGTCACCGATCTCAATCGATCGTGGAAACGCGAATCCATTCATCAGATACTCAGCAACGAAAAATATGTGGGCAACAACGTCTGGAATCGGCAGTCTTTCAAGCTCAAGCAAAGGAAGGTGACCAATGATACGACCAAATGGGTGCGCGCCGATGGTGTCTTTGAACCCATTGTAGACCGCAAACTGTTCGAACGGGCTCAAGTCATAGCCGACGCCCGCTCATCTAAGATGGGCAACGATCAGATGTTGGTTGTGCTCGCCGAACTTCTGAAGAGGCACGGTACCCTCTCAGGTCCGATCATTGACGCGGCGGCAAATTGTCCGCCAAGCAGCCGCTACAGGAAAAAATTTGGCAGTCTGCTGCGAGCCTACAAGCTCGTTGGATACGATCCGTCTCAGAACTATCGGTTTCTTGATATCAGAAGGCGGCTTGGTGAGATCTTCGAAGAAGTCGTCCAAACGATAGTCGCGACCATTGAGCGGGCGGGCGGCTCTGCGGTGCGTCAGAGCGGTCTCGGCGTGCTTCGCGTCAATGATGAATTCACTGTATCCATTGCGATGGGTCGCTGTCGCAACACGCCATACGGCTATCCTCATTGGTTGGCCCCTGCGGAACGGGGTACCGCTGCGGACGTGAAAGTGGCCATCCGCATGAGCCCGGATAACCAGACGATCCTGGATTATCTGATTGCGCCAGCAAATGAGATTGGTGGAAAACCCTTAAACCGCGCCTTGAACAAGAGACTGGAGTTCAACACTTTCTTCTTCAAATCGCTGGATCCGCTGTTCGCCTTGGCCGAACGCAACGCCATCACGGCCGCTCGCTGATGGACGCCACCAACAGACCAATCTCGCTCCTGCGCCTGGACGCGATCAAAATTACCAACCCGCGCACCCGAGGCAAAAAATCCTTCCAGGATATTGTCGACAGCATCAAGAGCGTCGGCCTGAAGCGTCCCGTCACGGTGACGAAAAGCGATGTCGACGAAGGCGCCTTCACGCACGATCTGGTGTGCGGCCAGGGGCGGATCGAGGCCTTCAGGCTGCTGGGCCAGACCGAGATTCCCGCCTTTGTGATAGAGGCAACCAGGGCCGAAGCGCTGGTTAAAGGGTTGGTGGAAAATTGTGCTCGCCGGTATCATACCGCCTATGACCTTCTTCGCGATATCGGTCGGCTGAAAGAAAGCGGCTATTCGGACGCCGACATCGCAGCAAAGATCGGTCTTTCGACCGAATATGTCAGAGGAATTGCACGCCTTCTGTCACAAGGCGAACAGCGCCTTCTGCGGGCCGTCGACTCCGGCCAGATCCCGCTGTCGGTCGCAGTCGATATTTCCACCGCCGACGAGCCCGGTATCCAAGCGGTTCTTCAGCTTGCCTATAAAAG
>NZ_RZQG01001619.1:0-656 GCF_003998635.1 Mesorhizobium sp. M7D.F.Ca.US.004.03.1.1 | reverse complement strand
GTCGATACCCGATCCACTCGGGCCGCTCTATGATCTCGCCCGGGAGGCGCAATGGGCGCTGCCGCAAGCGATCGACCACCGGCAAGGACAAAGACTGCCGCTGTTTTCGGATGCGCTCGAGATCTTCGAGACCAAGACGCAGCCAAGCCTGCTGGTGATCGAGGATCTGCACTGGGCCGACGACGCGACGCTGGATTTCGTTCGCTTTCTCGGCCGGCGCATCGTCAACACCCACATCCTGCTTCTGGTGACAGCGCGCAACGACCGCAGCGAGGCACAGATGCGCGTGCGCCGCGCGCTGGGTGAAATCCCGGCGGGCAATGTCGCGCGCATCGACGTGCCGCTGCTCAGCGAGGCGGCGGTGCTGGCGCTGGCCGATGCGGCGGGCCGCGATGGTGACGCCATTTATAGGGCGACGGCCGGCAACGCATTTTTCGTCACCGAATTGTTGTGCGCCGAAAATGAAACGACACCGCCCGCCAGCGTGCGCGACGCCGTGCTGGCGCGGGCCGAGCGGCTGTCTGCCGGCGCCCGCTCGATGCTCGACGCGGTGTCGGTGTTTCCAAGGCGCGCCGATGCGTGGGCGTTGCAGGGCCTGTGCGGCGTCGCCAGCGCCGGGCAGCTGGCGGAATGCGTCTCCGCCGGCTGCCCGGCGC
>NZ_RZQG01001618.1:0-657 GCF_003998635.1 Mesorhizobium sp. M7D.F.Ca.US.004.03.1.1 | reverse complement strand
AAGCAATACCGCGTGACCATTGACGGCGACGCGCACAATTTCAACTACCGCACCGACGTGTTCGCCGATGCCGACCTCGCCAAGGCCTGGAAGGACGGCGGCGGTGAAGGCGAGTGGGGCGTGCCGAAGACCTGGCAGCAGGTGCAGGCGGTGACCAAATTCCTCAAGGGCAAGAAATTCAAGGGCCAGGACGTCTATGGCTATCTCGATGCGCCAAAGCCCTGGGGCGGTTTCGGCTTCTACTTCCTTGGCAGCCGCGCCACCGCCTATGCCAAGCATCCTGACGACAAGGCCTGGCTGTTCGACGCCGACACGATGAAGCCGCGCATCAACAACCCGGCCTGGGTGCGCGCCATCCAGGACGTCATCGACGCGTTGCCGTCCGAACCCGCCGACCAGATCAATGCCGATCCGAACACGACTGCCTTCCAGCAGTTCCTGGCCGGCACCGGCTCGATGATCCCCTGGTGGGGTGACGTCGGCTCCAACGTCAAGACCAACGACTCGTCGGTCATTGGCGACGTCACCGGCTTCTCGATCCTGCCGGGCTCGGACGACGTCTACAATTCCAAGACCGGCAAGTGGGACAAGCTCGCCAGCGGCCCGAACTATGCGCCGAACTGCGCCTATCTCGGCTGGGGCGTCTATGTCATGGCC
>NZ_RZQG01001617.1:0-659 GCF_003998635.1 Mesorhizobium sp. M7D.F.Ca.US.004.03.1.1 | reverse complement strand
CGCTTTGTGTAGGGGAAGGGCCCGCCGAGATCTATCGACTCGCCATTGTAGGCGGCAACCGCACCGCCGAAATATTCAAGGCAGTCCGCCGCAGACGGTGCATCCGCCACCAGCGTTTCCTGGATCGCCTTGCCGGTGTCCAGCGTCTCGATGCGGGCGAGGTCGGCGTTGCGGGCGCGCAATATGTCGGCGGCGCGGCGCAGGATGCGCCCACGCTCTACTGGCTTCAGCCGCGCCCAGGCGGGCTGCGCTGCCCGTGCTGCCTCGACGGCGAGTTCCAGCACGTTCGGCGTCGCCGAACGCAGCATGGCGATGGTCTCACCGGTTGCCGGATAGATGACCGGCAGCGGCGCGCCGCCGTCGTCCTCGATGTAGCGTCCATTGACATAGTGCGATGCCGTGGGCTGGGCGCGCATGGGAGGTCTCCAAATCGTCTTCGCTTTTGGCGGAACGTTCGCCGGATCATGCTCTATCTGTCCGACGCCTGCCAGCGCGGATTGATCCATGGTTCCTGGTTGGACGGCGCCAGCGGCGTGCGGCCAAGGATATGGTCGGATGCCTTCTCGCCGGTCATGATCGATGGCGCGTTGAGATTGCCGTTGGTGACGCGCGGGAAGATCGAGGAATCCGCTACCCGCAAGCCTTCGACGCCGATGACC
>NZ_RZQG01001616.1:0-663 GCF_003998635.1 Mesorhizobium sp. M7D.F.Ca.US.004.03.1.1 | reverse complement strand
GCGGGCTCTGGCCCGTCGTGATGATGCCGACCTTGCTGGGTTTCATTTCGCCTCGCTTCCTCCGGTTAATTAAGATCGAAATTCGACTTTGCGCCGTCAGCCGAGGCGGTAACGCCGCTCCAGAAAAGCCTGGCCGCCGACGATCACGCTGTTGAGCGCGAGATAGGCCAGCGCTACGGATGCCAGGATGGGGATCGGCTGGTAAGTCAGCGAGATCAGGGCCGACGCCTGGCCGGTAAGCTCTGCGACCGCCACAAGGCTGGCGAGCGCGCTGCCTTTCAGGACCGCCGTGAACTCCGAGGCCATTGGCGGGATGATGATGCGCATCGTCTGCGGCAGGATGATGCGGCGCATGCTGAGCCAGAACGGCATCCCGAGCGCCCGCGCGCTTTCGTACTGCCCGGCCGGAACGGAGCGGATGCCCGCGCGGATGATCTCCGTCATGTAGGCGGCCGCCGTCAGGCTGAGGCCCAGAATAGCCGACGTCCAAGCGTCCAGGTATATCCCCAGCGCCGGCAGGCCGTAATACATGAAGAACAGGATGGTGAGGCTCGGGATCGCCCTGAAGAACCAGCTGTAGGCGATGGCGATGGAGCGCAGGATAGCGATCGAGGTCGTGCGTGCGATGGCGAGCGGGATGGCGAAGATCAGGGACGTCAGCAG
>NZ_RZQG01001615.1:0-664 GCF_003998635.1 Mesorhizobium sp. M7D.F.Ca.US.004.03.1.1 | reverse complement strand
TTCCTGCGTCGCGAGGCCGGCAGCACGCCGCGCATGATGAGCATTGGGCTGCATACACGTCTGGTCGGCAAGCCTGGGCGTGCCGCCGATCTTGAACGCTTTCTCGATAAAGTCGTAGCCGCGAAGGACGCATGGGTAGCGCGCCGTATCGACATTGCCGAGCATTGGCGCGCCGTCCACCCGCCGAGCGGCTAATCCGCCGGCACGTTACTCCAAAAAGGTAGAGAGCCCGTGACAATCGAGCCCCTGAGAATCCATGTCGTCAACGACCCTGGCGGCCATCCCGACCTGTACATTCGGCCAGACACACTTGCCACCGGCCTCGAGCGAGGCGGCGCGCCAGCATATGAGGCGACATTCGGCGTACTTCCTGCCGCGATCGAGACAGCCCACGACGAGACGCGCGTCATCTTCACTTCGGCGAAGGTCCACATCGGCAATGCAGCTGAACGCCTGCCACGCCTGCAGTGGGTGCAGACAGTCTCTGCCGGAGTGGAGGCCTTTTTGCCAACATTGCCAACGAACATCACACTTACCAATGCCTCAGGTGTGCATAGCGAGAAGGGCGCGGAGTTTATTCTGACGGCGGCGCTGATGCTGAATTATCGCATCCCGGCTTTCGTCGAGGATCGGCAGGCCCGGCGCTGGCAGCCCGAGTTTGTTA
>NZ_RZQG01001614.1:0-665 GCF_003998635.1 Mesorhizobium sp. M7D.F.Ca.US.004.03.1.1 | reverse complement strand
GGCAGATACACCGCCATGCCGGGTGTAAAGTGGACCTCGTTGCCATTGTCTTCGATTTGCCGGGAGTCGCCTTCGAGACAGTAAAGCACGACTTCATCCTTCCCTTGCCCAACCACCATCGTGTCAAAGTTCGGTTGGTAAGTCGTAATGTGGAAGGAGAGAGAGGCGCCCTGACGCTTGTTGGTCACCAAACGATGGCTGTGCTCGAAACCTTCATAAATCCAGACCTTCGGCACATCTTCCGCCTTGATCCATTGCATCCTCTGCTCGACAATCGATTGTTCGCCCATAGCATACTCCTCATCTTTGGGGTTATAGGGTTGCGGCCAACTGATGCGCTTCCAGGATTGCCGCCTCGACATTGCGCGGCGCCACACAGTCGCCAACCATTCGTATTGCGACATTTTCCAGTTGGTTCGACAAACGATCCAACGGCCTACCAGGCGATACGGTCACGACGGCATCGAAATGCCCGAGCGTTTTGGGTTGTTGTGTGAAAACGTTTCGGCCGATGATCTCATTCCAGGCGATACGCTCAGCGACAAAGTCGGTCACGCTATCTATATCGAGCATCGCCAGCTTGCGCTGTGCGAACACGAAATTCGGCTCATCCAGGCGATGCCCGGCGCGGCGGCCGGCGGTTATCAATGTCACATGGCGGTCGG
>NZ_RZQG01001613.1:0-665 GCF_003998635.1 Mesorhizobium sp. M7D.F.Ca.US.004.03.1.1 | reverse complement strand
ATCTTGCGCTGGTCGACTGGTCGAAGGTTTCGGGTCCCTATCTCGAGGCTGACGTGCCGATTGTTGATGCGCTGGTTCACCGAGCGAAGTCGGGCGCAGTGCATACGGTGGTGATCGAAGGCAGAACCGTTCTGAGCGGGGGGGTCTTTGTCAATGTGGACGAGGGTGAAACCATACGCGAACTCCGCGATCGCCTGAGCGGTCCACTTGCTCCCCAGGAATTGGAACTTCGGAAAATGGCGATCGAACTTCTGCCCTTCATCGAGGCTTTCTACGGAACATTTCCGAAGCCAACAATCCCGGACGGCGAACGCGGCAGAGCCTTCTTGCCATGGAAGTAAGGCGCATGTGATTTGGATCATGGAGGGCACAGGATGACCTTACAGCTGGATGGACCAAGCAAGACCGAACAGAGCGATGCTGCCGGATTGTTCGTGGCAGTTGGCTCACGCCGTTATCGCGTGCTTCGCCCATGGGGCGAATTTGCCCAGGCCGGTGGCAACGTCACAGATGTTGCCGTCGCAAAAGACGGCCATGTTTTCATCTTGCTGCGTCGCGATAGTCTGGTCGATAAGAAAGGACCTGCGGTCATCGAATTGACTCCGGACGGAGAATTCGTCGCCAGTTGGGGGCAGGAAGAGCTTGCTGATGCCCATATGATCAAA
>NZ_RZQG01001612.1:0-669 GCF_003998635.1 Mesorhizobium sp. M7D.F.Ca.US.004.03.1.1 | reverse complement strand
AGTTGATGCTGGGCGAAGATCGCCACCTTCAGCCCGGGCGCCACCGTCATGGTGCCACTCTCCTGCTTGAGCCGGCCGGACAGCAATTTGGCGAAGGTCGACTTGCCATTGCCATTGGCGCCGAGCAGCGCGATGCGGTCGTCGGCGTCGATGCGTAGCGTCATCTTCTTGAGGATCGGCTGTCCGTCGGTGTAGCCGACATTGACGTTGTTCAGCGCCACGATCGGCGAGGCCACCGTCTTGACCGGTTCGGGGAACGAGAACGGCCGCACCGAATCGTTCACGATGGCCGCGATCGGCTTCATCTTTTCCAGTGCCTTGATGCGCGACTGTGCCTGTCTCGCCTTGGAGGCCTTGGCGCGGAAGCGTTCGACGAAGGATTCCATGTGCTTGCGGGCGGCTTCCTGCTTGACCCGGCCCTTCTCCTGCAATTCCTTCTGCTCGGTGTATTGACGCTCGAACTGGTCGTAGCCGCCGCGCCAGAAGGTCAGCTTCTTCTGGTCGAGATGGACGATCGAATTGACGGCGCGGTTGAGCAGGTCGCGATCATGCGAGATCAAAAGCACCGTGTGCGGGTATTTCGACACGTAGTTTTCCAGCCACAGCGTGCCTTCGAGATCGAGATAGTTGGTCGGCTCGTCGAGCAGCAGAAGGTCGGGCTCAGCAAAC
>NZ_RZQG01001611.1:0-670 GCF_003998635.1 Mesorhizobium sp. M7D.F.Ca.US.004.03.1.1 | reverse complement strand
GCTCTATGCGGATCGGCTGGAACTCGTGCCGGTTCCGGGCCTCGACGAAGTGGCGGCGGACGCCATGAACCTTGCGGGCCAGCGCGCCGGCGGCGTCGAAAGCATCGAGGCGGACGGCACGATCGTCTATACACAGACCTGCGCCAGCATGATGCGAGAGCTTTTCGGCCTCGACCTCCTGCGCGTTCGCACCAGCGAACTGGAGGCGACCGGCCGGGCGCTGCGTCAAAGCCTCACCCGCCGCATAGCTTCGGGCGGATAGGGTCCGTACTCATAATTAGTTTGGGGCGTAGTATGAGGGTAGATCGATCAGTTCCAGGTGTGTACCCGAAGGCGGAGTTGCCCTCCGTCGAGGCGTCCGCGACGCAGAGATGGTCGATTTGCACCATATCCCTTCGGGACGCGGCGGATTTCGCGTCCGGGTTCGTCGAAACTCCCTTGTGGTGGCGGACACCGCGGCGGTCGTTTTGCCTGCCGGGACACGAAATCCGCTCGCGCCATCCCCAAACGGATTACGATGACAGACCCTAGGGCCAAACCACCCCTTTTCATCGCCCTCGGCGGGAGTGAAGCCTTGCTTGACACAAGACCAAACAAGCCCGTGGCGCTAGAGGCGGTCGGCATCGAAAAGACGCTCGGCACGATCAAGGTCCTGAAGGGCGTCTCGTTC
>NZ_RZQG01001610.1:0-673 GCF_003998635.1 Mesorhizobium sp. M7D.F.Ca.US.004.03.1.1 | reverse complement strand
AAATCGCCGACGGCACCTACAGTGAGCCGGAACAGGAGTATGAGAGGCTACTCGGTACAATCGCCTAGCTCCCATGATCGGCGGCCTCGGCGAAGGTTACGGTCGCGACAACGGCGCCGTCGTCGACTACGATTTCAAACGATGCATTGCGTATTAGCGGCTTCCCACCTCGCAATCCTTCCGCCATCATGTCCTTTGCAGCGGCGATCGCTTCGCGAACGGCACTTTCATGGTCTGGGAATTCGCTCCCTTCCGGATCAGGATGACGGCGCCCGGCAAGCACGAGGTGCAGAAAAAAGCGGGGCAAACCATGTCTCCGGCGGCAGTGCGATCTCCGCTAAAGAGCATCTAGGCCGCGCAACCATGTCTGCAAGCGCG
Organism: Mesorhizobium sp. M7D.F.Ca.US.004.03.1.1; assembly: GCF_003998635.1. Taxonomy (NCBI): domain Bacteria; kingdom Pseudomonadati; phylum Pseudomonadota; class Alphaproteobacteria; order Hyphomicrobiales; family Phyllobacteriaceae; genus Mesorhizobium; species Mesorhizobium sp. M7D.F.Ca.US.004.03.1.1. The sequence goes on along the minus strand of NZ_RZQG01001610.1, from coordinate 295 downwards.
CCAGCTCCCCAATGCTCGGTGGTTTCGGCAGGCACTTTCCACAAAACGCCTGTCAGCTTCCCACCAGGTGATCATCAACGCAACTCGGCAGCTTCCTTGCTCGGATATTTCCGTCTTGGTTTCCGTTCTGGCTCGCAACGAGTAGCGGGAGCGAGTTGGTCAAGTCCCGTGCAAAAGGGCATCTCTGGCACCCCTTTACGCAGCGGCTGGCGCATCAAATGCGGCCTGCGCGGTTGGGCGGGAGGCGCGTTGTCGGCGGTCGCCGTAGATTGCTCGGCTAATCGACTAGATCAGG
>NZ_RZQG01000160.1:0-9257 GCF_003998635.1 Mesorhizobium sp. M7D.F.Ca.US.004.03.1.1 | reverse complement strand
CCTGACCACGCCAGCCGCTATCCGCACGAATTCTCCGGCGGCCAGCGCCAGCGCATTGGCATCGCGCGCGCGCTCGCCGTCGAGCCGCAATTCATCGTCGCCGACGAACCGGTTTCGGCGCTCGATGTCTCGGTGCAGGCACAGGTGCTCAATCTGTTCGGCGACTTGCAAAGAAAGCTTGGCCTGACGCTGCTGTTCATCGCGCATGACCTCTCGGTGGTCGAATATCTCTGCGACGAGGTGGTGGTCATGTATCTCGGCCGCGTCATGGAGCGCGGCCCGAGCCGCCTTGTCTATGCCGCGCCACGCCACCCCTACACGAAAGCCCTGCTGGCGACAGCGCCAGTGCCGGACCCGACGCGGCGCCGCTCGCACATACCTTTGCATGGCGACATTCCAAGCCCGATCGATCCGCCTTCCGGCTGCGTCTTCCGCACCCGCTGTCCGGAAGCGATCGCGGCCTGCGCTGAAACCGTGCCGCCGGTCGAGCCTGTCGGCGGCGGACATCACGTGGCATGCATCCGCCACAATGAAAAAATGTCTGACTGGAGTTTGAAATGACCTTTTCCGAGCTGTTCAAGCATCCGGACAGCACGCCCTACAGCCGGCTTTCGGCGCTTGGCATAACGTTGCCCGAGGCGCCGTCGCCAATCGCCAATTTTGTTACCCACGTCCAGGAGGGAAAGCTGCTGTTCCTGTCCGGCCAGGGACCGAGCGAAGCCGATGGCCGGCTCCATACCGGCAAGGTCGGCGCCGACGTCACCATTGACGAGGCCTATGCCCATGCCCGGCTGACGGGCATTAACCTGATCGCCGTCATGCACGCGGCCCTGGGCGACTTGCGCCGTGTGCGGCGTGTGGTCAAGCTGTTCGGCATGGTCAACGCGACACCCGACTTTGCCGACCATCCGGCTGTCATCAATGGCTGTTCGGACCTGCTTATCGATGTTTTCCAGGAAGCCGGTATCCACGCGCGTTCAGCGGTAGGCCATGGCTCCTTGCCCGGCCGCATCACCGTCGAGATCGAAGCCGTCATAGCGATCGACTGAGGACAGGACATGACCAAGCACAACAGACCCGACAACATCCGCCGCCAGCTGGGCTTGAGGCCCGTCATCAACGTGTCCGGCACGATGACCTCGCTTGGTGCCTCCATCGTCGTCCCGCAAGCGGTCGAGGCCGTCTCCGCCATCCTCGGCGAATTCGTCGAAATGGGCGACCTGCATCGGCGTGCCAGTGCCGTCATTGCGCAATTGACCGGCGCCGAAGCCGGCTTCATCACGGCTTCCTGTTCGGCGGCGATCAGTCTTGCCGTGGCTGCCTGCATGACCGGGCCGAACCTCTGGGCGATCGAGCGGCTGCCCGACACATCAGGCCTGAAAGACGAGGTGCTGATCCAGTCCGGGCACATGATCTCCTATGGTGCGCCGGTGGAACAGGCGATCCGGCTGACCGGCGCCAAGGTCGTCCCGGTTGGCCAGGCGACCAGCGCCTCGGCCTATCATCTGGCTGGTGCCATCACCGATCGCACCGCGGCGGCGGTCTTTGTCGTTTCGCATCATGTGGTCGACTATGCCCAGATACCGCTGGCGATCTTTGCCGAGGTTGCGCACGCGCGTGGCGTGCCTGTCATCGTCGATGCGGCGTCGGAATATGATCTCACCGGCTTTCTCGCAACCGGCGCCGATCTCGTCCTTTATTCCGGCCACAAATTCCTTGGCGGCCCGACCTCCGGCATTGTCGCAGGGCCGAAGGAAAGAGTTCGCAACGTCTACCTGCAGAACCGCGGCATCGGCCGTGGCATGAAGGTGGGCAAGGAGGGCATCGTCGGGGCGCTCGCGGCACTTCAGGCCTGGAAGGTGCGTGACCATGACGCCATTCGTGCCCGCGAACGCAGGGCGCTCGATTGCTGGATACAGACGCTTGAAGGGCGGGCTGGCGTCAATGTCAGCATCGAGCCCGATCCGACCAACAACCCGCTCGACCGCCTGAAGCTTACGATCGATCCGGCACAGGCCCGCATCACCGCATGGGATCTCGCCGATCGTCTGGCCGCCGGCGACCGGCCGGTGATCGTGCGCGACCACGAAGTCGAGCATGGCTATTTCCTTCTCGACCCCTGCAACCTTCATCCGGACGAAGAGTTCGTCGTGGCTGCCCGACTTGGCGAGGAACTCGATATTGCGCGCAAGTCGAATGAGATCATCGCGACGCCTTTCAACGAGCGCGTCCTCGCCAGCGAGGCGGCAATCCTCAACTGGCCGGATTGACTGCCGCCATGCTACTGCCCTGTGACAACCATGCGCGATGAACCCCGAGGCCTCATGGCAACGACGACAACCGATCGAGACCTGAGCAGCACCAAGGTCGCTACAGAGCCGCGCCGGTCGCGTACCAGCGGCATTGACCGTGCGTTGCAGATTCTGGATTGCCTGCAGCGGCAGGGACGGCCTGCAACCGCCTATGAGATCGCGCGCGATATCGGCGCACCGCTGTCGACCATCTATGTCATTGTCGACGACATGGTCGAGAAGGAGCTTCTGGACCGCAAGGATGGCGGCCTGTTGTGGCTCGGGCCGCGGCTATATCAATATGGCTTGACCTATGCCCGCACCCTCGACCTGCTCAACGTTGCGGTGCAGGAAATGCATGAACTGGCCCAGAATTCGAAAGAGACCGTCCAGATATGTGGTCGCGATGGCGACCACATGGTCGTCTTCGCCATGGAAGAGGGCAAGGATCATTTCCAGGTGACGTCGCGCGTCGGCACGCGCACGCCGCTCAACTGGACCGCCTCGGGCCGGCTGTTGGTCGGTCATTTGCCGGAAGCCGAGCGTCTGGAGATCTTCGCCCGCTCGGCGACGGCCTCGCCGACGGGGCGCGCCGAAACCGACAAGAATGTGCTTGCCAAGGCATCCGCAGCGACGCTGGCGCAGGGGCTGTCGATCCAGGCCGGCGAATCCGATTTTTCAGTCGCCTGTATCGCCGCTCCGATCCGCGACAATCTGGGAGCCTGTCGCGCGACGATCTCGATCGTCGTTCCCGACCTGAAGCTGAAACAAAAGAACCCGGACCTGGCTGCGCTGGTCAAACTGAGCGCCGGGCGTATTGAAACGCGTCTGGGTTGGCGGAACGGCCAGCCATAGCCGCTAATTTAGCTTGATGTTTTCGAGATTGGCTGGTGGTCGGCTTGCCAACCCCAGGTCCCGGCAGGATCAGCCGTAATGCAGCCGGGGTTTTGGCTCGGTGCTGGTGAACTGCACCCCGATGCGGTCGTTGCGCCGCCAGCGGACCTCGCACCGATAGGCAATGCCGTCGAGCGGCACATAGAGAAGAAAGTGATCGGGAACCCGGGCTTCGAGCGGTATCTTCAGTTCGGCGCCACTTTCGTGCTGATTGCGCAGCGTGCAACCGACTTCCGAATTCGAAATTCCGGTAATGATTGACCCGCCCTTGAGCACACGCGGACGATGCTCGCGCTGGGGCTCGTCGGACACGTTCGGAATCGGATTTGCAGGGTTCGACATCGCTGAAAAATACCAGAGCTGCCGAATCCTACCTTTGATTCCTTAGCAAAGCATTCACGTTGATGCGCAAATGCGTATCGCGCCTTGCAAGCCGAACTGGTTTACAACTTGGGCGCGCGGTGCGGCCATCCAATCCCGTTTAGGGAAAGCTGTGCGGGTCGGCGCAGAAATAGGCGATAATCTGGCAAAGATCAGGTTCGTTGATCATGTGCACCGCTTCGCTGGAACTGACCCATTTGCGGGTGCGGGAGTGTTTTTCCTTCCAGCGGTCGGCGATCTTGTCGACATGCAGCGGGAACACCAGGACCTCGCACGGCACTTCTTCGCCGGAAGCCAGTACCTTGGCGTAGAAGTAACGGCCGGCTTCGAGATGAGAGACACTGCCGCGCAGCCCGGCTTCCTCGCCGGCCTCGCGCGCTGCGGCCTCGCAGAGCGGCTCCCTGGCCTCTGGCCAGCCCTTGGGCAAAACCCAGCGACCGGTATCGCGACTGGTGATCAGCATGATCTCGACGCCGTTCCCGGTATCGCGCCAAGGCAGGGCGGCAACCTGTAGGCGACAGGGTGCGGTGCCGAAGAGTCGCCGGACCCTTTCGACCAGATGGTTGTGCGTCGTTGGCCTCGTCAACATCGGAGAAGCTAACCCCAGCCCCCAGAATCGTTTGCCGCCTCACGAATCTTACGGCTAATTATCAGCAATAAAAGTAAAAAATTTCACTCTCCCTGGCGATTTCCACCAATAGGCGTCGATTTCACAAAATATCTGGCCTGCCAGGCCCGTTTGCGAAAGCAAATCATGTCCGGTGCAAGCTGCTGGTATGTAACAGGCAGGTTGTTGCGAATCAGCCGGCGTGGTCGTCGGCGATCGGCTTCTGGTAGGTGAAGCCCATGTCCCACGGGAAATAGATCCAGGTGTCCTGGCTGACTTCGGTGACGAAAGTATCGACCAGCGGCCGGCCTTTCGGCTTGGCGTAGACGGTGGCGAAATGCGCCTTGGGCATCATCGCGCGCACGATGCCCGCTGTCTTGCCGGTGTCGGTCAGGTCGTCGATGATCAGCACGCCGGCGCCGTCTTCGGCGAGCAGGGCAGGGGTGATCTCCTTGAGGACCTGCAGCTGCCCCTGGCTGGTATAGTCGTGATAGGAGGCGACACAGACCGTCTCGATGACGCGGATGCCGAGTTCGCGCGAGATGATCGCCGCGGGGACCAGCCCGCCTCGCGTGATGCAGACGATCGCTTTCCACTGCCCTTTGTTGGCACCGGCCAGCCGCCAGGCGAGCGCGCGGGCGTCACGATGGAACTGGTCCCAGGAGACAGGAAAGGCTTTTTCGGGAAGGGACATGTCGCGCACTCCGCAGCACGCGGGGATCGCGCGCAAGAAAACAGGGGAATGCGCGCGGAATTAGCCGGAAAGCCCCCGTCTTGGCAAGAGCAGGGGCCTTGGCAAGGGCAGGCCTGAGTGATCACTGTGGACTTAAAGCGTATCGCGTCGAAACGGATTCATGCGACGCGCCTCAAGTCTCTGCTTGCATGCATGTCGTTGTCTCAAAACCGGAGCCATTTTTTTGAGCGACAGGCATCAGCGCGACAGGAAGGCTGCCACCGGCGCGGTGCGCAGCACCGTGCGCGTCACGCCGCCGAACAGAAGCTGGCGCAGCCATGAGTGGCTGTAGGCGCCGAGCACCAGCAGGTCGGCGCCGGTCTCCGCGATCCTGGTCTGGATGATGTCATCGATCGAATTGCCGCCCGAACGCTGCACCGAGACGCTCACGGTGGCGCCGTGGCGCGATAGCGCGGACGCGATTTCGGCCCCGGCGGCCTCTGGGCTGTCGTCGAGCGTTTCAGGGGGGTCGATGACCAATATGTCGGTCTTCTCGGCTTCGATGATGAAGGGCAGCGCGTCGAAGGCGGCGCGCGCCGCTTCCTTGCTGCCGTTCCAGGCGAGCAGCACGTGTTTGAAGGTGGTGACCAGCGGACCCGCATGCGGCACCACCAGCACCGGCCGGCCGGCGTCATAGACCAGCGTGTCGACATCCGCGCTCGGGTCACCGCCCGTTTCGCGCTGCGCCGCTATGATCAGGTCGGCGGCCCGCACGCTTGAAATCCCGGTCAGCGCACTGTCGCCCGAAAAACTCTCCAGGCTTCGCCACTCGAAGGATAGACCGGAATTCTCGATATGCCTGAGAAACACGGCCTGCAGCTTTTCGGCCCGCTCCCGGTTCATGTCGGCCGAAACCTGCAGGAACTCGGTGTCCGGAAAGCCTGTGGCAGAGGTGTAGGGCACGGGAAGCGTTTCGGCGTGGATGCCGATCAGATGGCTCTGGAACCGGGTGGCGAGCGGAATGGCACAGTCGAGCACCCGCTCCGCGTCCTGCTCGTTCTGCAGAATGGCGACGATGGTTTTGAATCGCATGATGATCCCTCAGTCTACGAGCTATCGAACTCGCGCCGAGGAAACGTTGCAGCGTCGTGCTTGGTTCCGGTCTGGACCGGATCAGCCGGGATTGTGGCGAACCCGGTGACCATTGCCTCGACATCGGCGCGGGCGGCGTCCAGCGCCTCCTGGCTGCGGGCACGCACGACCAGTTCGGTCCAGAACTTGCCGTCGCCATATTTCGGGTAGGAGCCGATGATCGTGTCCGGATGCGCTTTCTGGATGTCGCCCAGCGGCCCGCCGATGAGGCCTTCGCCGAACGGGCAGGGCACGGTTGCCGACAGCATTTTCGTGCCGGCCTTCAGCGTCGGCACGACATTATCGAGCATGGCCTGGAAAATCGATGGCACACCGGCCATGACATGGACGTTGCCGATGCGGAAGCCGGGCGCGACCGACACCGGATTGTCGATGAGATCGGCGCCTCGCGGCATCCGTGCCATGCGCTTGCGGGCCTCGGTATATTCGATGCCGCGTGCGGCATAGCTTGCCTCCAGCGTCGCGTAGGCCTTGGCATCGTATTCACAAGGCACGCCGAAGGCCTTGGAAATGGAATCGGCCGTGATGTCGTCATGCGTCGGGCCAATGCCGCCGGTGGTGAACACATAAGTGTAGCGGACGCGCACGGCATTCACCGCAGCAATGATCTCGTCTTCCTCGTCCGGGACTATGCGCACTTCCTTCAGGTCGATGCCGATCGCTGTCATGATGTCGGCGAGATGGCCGATGTTCTTGTCCTTGGTGCGGCCAGACAGAATCTCATCGCCGATGACGAGCATGGCGGCGGTTACGATTTCAGGCATGGGAAGCTCCGGCAAGAAAGGTCGCCTGAGATAGCGCGGCGCGGCAGCGGCCGCAATGCCGCCCCCGTTTCGATGCAAGGTTGCAGCGGCACCGGATGCGGCTAAGCTCAACCAGGCTCTGATCCGGGTGAACAATGCTCCTGTCGATTCTGTCGTGGCTGCTGGTCGTTCTGGTGTTGCTGGCAGTCTTGGGGATCGCCAGTCTGGTGCTGGCGACGCTGTGGATCGCTGCCAAGGCCGAAAGGCTGGTGCCGCCGGTCGGAAAATTCATCGAGATCCACGGCAACCGCATCCACTATGTCGATCAGGGTGAGGGGCGGCCGATCGTCTTCGTGCATGGGCTTGGCGCTCAGCTCCATCATTTCCGGCACACTCTGTTCGGACGATTCGGCCCGGGCTACCGGCTGATCGCGCTCGACCGACCGGGTGCGGGCTATTCGGTGCGCGCCAGCGGCGCCTCCGGTGGCCTGCCCGAACAGGCTGGAATCGTGCGAGGCTTCATCGAAGCGCTTGGGCTGGAAAGGCCGCTGGTGGTCGGTCATTCCCTCGGCGGCGCCATCGCGCTGACCCTTGCCGTGGAGCACCCCGAGGTGATTTCCGGCATCGCCTTGTTGTCGCCATTGACCCACATGGAAGCCGGTGCGCGTGAAAAGCTGGGCTCGCTCTATATCCCGTCACGCCTATGGCGTCGGATCATGAGCTATACCCTGGCGATACCGACGAGCCTTAGATATGCGCGGCCGACAATGGAATTCATCTTCGCGCCGCAGGCTTTTCCTGCCGACTACATGGTCGACGGAGGTGGGTGGCTGGGGCTGAGACCAGCCCATTTCTACGCCACGTCCTCCGATGTCGTGGCGGTAGAACAAGATCTCGGCCGCATCGAGGGTCGTTATGGCGAGATCGTCATGCCGGCCGGCATTCTTTTCGGTACGGTCGATCGTGTTATCGATATCCGTACCCACGGCGAGCCCATGCAGAACAAGATCGAAAGGCTTGAGTTCGAATCTGTCGACGGCCTCGGGCACATGCCGCAATTCAACGAGCCGGAACGGGTCATCGCGTTCATCAAACGCATTGCGGCCCGTGCTTTCCGATCCGACATCAACCCGGCTTCACAACAATTTCAATGAACCATTCGGCTCATTGGCGGGTTTTACCCGTGTCGCACCCAAGGCGGCCAAGACACGGAGTAATTCAATGTACAGGAAACTTCTCGCAGCATCCGTTCTGACGATCGGTCTCGCCACATCGGCGATGGCGCAGTCGTCGGACGGCAATCATCAAGATTGGCTCCACCACAACTGGCTCTTCGGCAATGAGGATTCATCGTCTGTGGACACTACCACAACCGGTAGCATCAATGGCGACAGCTCCGGGCTGAACACCCTCGGCAACCCCGGCGCAGCCGGGCCTTGCGCCTCCAACACCGCCGGTCCTGATGCGAATGCTCAGGGGAACGTCAACGACCAGTACTGCGGCAAATAGTCAGCCGCAGGCTTCTGCCGCCGCGAGACGCCCTTCTCTCCGGGCGTCCGCGGTCGGCTCCCTGACGAAGGGTCAGTCGGAGACCTCTGTCTGCGGTCGATCCCGGCCATCGGCCAGTTCCTCATGCCATTTGCCTTCGGCGTCCTCGTACTGGATGCCGTCCGTGGCTCCGGCGACTTGCTGCTCGGCCGAGGCGATTTCGGCGGCGCGCAAGGCGTCCTGATGGGTGGGAAACGTCTCCGAAAAGGTCGCTCCGACCTTGTAGGCCCAGCCGCCGTCATGCTCGACGACCTTGTAAGTCAGCTTCGCCATGAAAACCTCCAGTTGAAAGGTCCGTCTGCTCAATGCAGCCGGTCGTCTGGCAGTCTGTCGTCGGGCACCAGCACTTCCGATTCCTTGGCGGCTTCAATCAGCGCCCGGCGCGCATCTGCAGTCGAACGATAACCTTCCAGTACTTTGAGGCAAGTGTCGAGGGCATCACGATGGCGCGGGCCGCGATTGAGCGGCCACACGGTCATCAGGCACTCCGCCGCCTCCTGGGCGCTGCGGATATGGCGATATTTGCCGACGTGGCCAAGTTCGACGACGACCGGCACTTCAAAAGGTTTGTTGTCCATCATGGCCGCAACGCAAAGCAGCCAATTTGGTTGCAACCATGGTCTTCAGCCTGCGCCCAAAAGTCGCGTCGCGTTTGCGACGCGACTTAGGTCTTTGTTTGATGCATGTCGTTATCCCAAAACCGGATCCACTTTTGGGCGACATGCACTGATGTCTCAGTAGCCGCAATCGTTGCGCAGCCAGCGTGCGTTTGCCCAGCCGGTCCGGCCGCCGATTTCGACCTGATACCAGTTGCCGCGTCGGTCGAAGATCTCGGTATGATCGCCATTGAACAACTGGCCGATCATCCGCGACGATGAGTTCGGCCGTGTCCGCACAGCAAGAAAGCCGCTTCCTGTCGCCAGATTGTAGCGGCCGGACAGGCCGTGCACCGTGCCCTCGCAATATTG
>NZ_RZQG01001609.1:0-673 GCF_003998635.1 Mesorhizobium sp. M7D.F.Ca.US.004.03.1.1 | reverse complement strand
CCACAGCTCTGCTCGATGACGTCAAGCAGGTCGCCATATTCCCCCGATGACTCATCGACCCATTTTCCAGCTGCCTTGCCGCTAACCGCTTTGAGCCGCACATGCATGGAACGGCCGCGCATATTGCGGACATCGCCGACCATCCAGTAATTGCCGGAGCGATGGCCGTTGGAGAGATATTCGCGGCACACCGCCTCGGCATGTTCGCCAAGGCGGCGTGCCAGCTCGGACGCCGAACCGGACATGATCGCCTCCGCTCAAGCCGCGGCCGTACGGTCGGTGACCCCGACCAGCGTATGGCGCTCGAGAAGGGAGGTGAGGATGGCGCAACCTTGCGCGGATGTCGGGATGAACAGCCGGAGCTTCCAGGAGATGATCTCGGATATCAGCCCCAGCGCCTTCAGTCGGGGGACCATCGCGTCGGTGAAGCAGATCAATTCGACACGGTAGTCGTTCATGACGCGGCTGCGGCGCAGGATCAGGCCATCGGCGAGTTGCAGCCCAATCCTGCCTTCCACGAGCCCGGCCCAGGCATCTTCCGGCGCGAGCTTGGGTAAATCGTCGAGCCCCAGATTGCGCAACATGGTCGCGACCAGCGTCAGCGCGATGTGACGACCGATGATGCGTTCGCCGGCATCGGTCTGGATCCGGTAGACCTGACAATCATGGTCCT
>NZ_RZQG01001608.1:0-676 GCF_003998635.1 Mesorhizobium sp. M7D.F.Ca.US.004.03.1.1 | reverse complement strand
CGACCACGCCGTCAAAGCCACGCCCGGCCGGGGCCATTCCGATCACAGAAAGTCTCGATGGCACCGACGCCACATCGGCGGCACGCGCCGCATAGCCGTCCATGGCGGAAGCGTTGAAGGGCGGTTGGGTGCGCAGCGCAATAACCGGTTCCGCCAGCACACGATCCACGGCCTCGAAGAGCGGAACGCTTTCGCCGGCCAGCGGCGCAGCGCCTTCCAGAAGGCGTTCGAGCGCCTCGGCGACCGGAACCAGCGCCATCAGGCGCCAGCCTTGTAGTCGCCAGATTTGCCGCCAGTCTTTTCGACCAGCCGGATGCCGGAAATGGTCATGGCGCGATCCACCGCCTTGGCCATGTCGTAGATGGTCAGGCAGGCGACGGAGGCGGCCGTCAAAGCTTCCATCTCGACGCCCGTCTTGCCGGTGACACGCGCAAGCGCGGTGACCTTCAGGCCGGGCAAAGCATGGTCCGGCTCGATGTCGACGGAAACCTTGGTCAGCAGCAGCGGATGGCAGAGCGGGATCAGTTCATGCGTCTTCTTCGCCGCCATGATGCCGGCGATGCGCGCGGTGCCGAGCACATCGCCTTTCTTGGCGTTGCCGGCGAGGATCGTCTTCAGGGTCTCGGGCTGCATCGCGACAAAGCCCTCAGCGATCGCCGTGCGCGTCGTCTCTTCC
>NZ_RZQG01001607.1:0-676 GCF_003998635.1 Mesorhizobium sp. M7D.F.Ca.US.004.03.1.1 | reverse complement strand
ATGCTGCCGCTCGGCATTGTCGATGAGCTTGTGGCAAAGCAGCGGCCATTCCTGCATCAGTCCCAGCATTCGGTCCTCCCTCACGCTTTTGCGTTGTGCTTTTTGTGCCATTGTGGAGCGAACCGACGGATTGTCCAGCCGCCAGCACCGCCGAGGGCTGCATTGATCGAGATGACAGCGACAACCGCCACAATCCGGCCATCGTCAGCGTTAAGTTTCGTTAACGGGCAAAGGGGTGCGATTGGCGACTGAAAGAGGTTCGCATGGACGCGCAGCTCGACGACAAGGCTCTCGAGAGTACGCTTGCCGAAAGTCTGGCCGATCTGGTGCCGGATACCAAGACTGTTTCCGAAGATGAATTTGTTGAAGTTGTCGGCGGCGCGCTCGAAGCGGTCGGCGGCACGCTGCTGTTCAAGATGTGCGTGCAGAACCAGGGCGAAGGCCAGCATGTCGCTGCGGCATCCGTCGGCAATGGCGGCAATCGCCAGTTCCTGCTGCTCACCTTGCCGACCGGCGGCGGTTCCTTGAAAGTCGAGACCGTATCGAGAAGCAGCAATCCGGTCGCCGGTATCGCTGCTGCCTATGCCGGTCTCATGGACGTGTTCAAGGCCGCCGCCTGATCGCTTGCGGAAAGTAGTTCAAGGATCTTCGGAGGCGCGATCCGTCAGTTGCAGGG
>NZ_RZQG01001606.1:0-677 GCF_003998635.1 Mesorhizobium sp. M7D.F.Ca.US.004.03.1.1 | reverse complement strand
GCCTCTACCTAAAGTGGATCGTCGATGCGGCGGCTTTCTGCCCGCGCCTACGGCTCTCCTATTCGTCCGCTGCTCCTGACGAACAATTGCCCCACGAGGATCCCGACAATGCCTGCGCAGGCTTTCACGACTGCGTCGGAAAGCTGCGCGTGGCGACCGGGATCAATGATCTGAAGCAGTTCCAATATGCCGGCGGTCACAGCCACGAAGATCACGGCTTGATACAGTCGATTGGGGAAGCCGAGCGCCAGGGCGAAGCCCAACAGGACATAGGCCAAGGCACGCTCAACATTCGCTTCGGCGATGTGCGGCCGCATCTGGATCGGCGACAAGGTCGCGAAAGTGATGATGGCGAGCAGCGCCAGCGCTAGAGTGCGGGACAGTTTGGTCATATCCTTGCATATCCGTCGTGAGCCGGCACAGCAAATGCCGGGATGACGCATGGCCGGATCGCTGCCGCCATGCCGTGCTGCCCGCCGGTGGCTTTCGTCGAACTATTCCTCGGTCGGCATATGCAGATACATAGACTGGATGCCGACCCGACCCGGCCCGGTGAACCGGTTGACGATAAAATTCATGTTGGCTCCGAAGAAGCCGCTCGACAGGCGGTCGATCTTGGTTTCCATCCTGACCGAGACATCCTTGAACAGCCAGCCACCCGGTTCGATGTCGATGGT
>NZ_RZQG01001605.1:0-684 GCF_003998635.1 Mesorhizobium sp. M7D.F.Ca.US.004.03.1.1 | reverse complement strand
GACGTCGCCAGCGCCGTGGTCGCCACCTGGTAGAGCAGTGGCTGGAAAAGGTGATGGTTGCGCTTGTCGATCATGGTGATGCGCACCGGTGCGCCACCAAGCGCTCGCGTGAATTCGAGACCACCGAAACCCGCGCCGACAACGACGATACGAAGGCTGGCCTGGTTCATCTCAATTCACCCCTGACGGGCAATATTGCCTGCCCCAGATGTAGGTACTTTTGTGCAACGCAGCAACAGACCGCCGGTGCCTGAGACTCGTCGTTCCATGTCGTGAATGCACATGTTGTATCGTATCGCGAGGTATAGCGTCATCGAACACGCGATGAGGTGAGGCATGGCCGACGATCATGACGATGAGGCTCCGGCGCAATATTCTTCGCCGCCCTGTTTCATGCATGAACTCGATCCGGAATTCCGTGCGCCTCTAAGCGACTGGACCGATGTTAGGCGCTGGCGCAAGGCCGAGCGCGAACGCCTGATCGCCGCGCGTCTTGCCGTTTCGGCCGACGCGCGAACCGTCATGTCGCAACGCATCGCCGAAGGCCTCGACGCGATCATCGGCGAGATCGCCGGCCGCATGGTCAGCCTTTACTGGCCGTTTCGCGGCGAGCCGGATCTACGGCCATGGATGGCGTCCATCAATGAACGCGGTGGCCGCACAGCGCTGCCTATCGTCGTGGAG
>NZ_RZQG01001604.1:0-685 GCF_003998635.1 Mesorhizobium sp. M7D.F.Ca.US.004.03.1.1 | reverse complement strand
GCGCGGCACTGTCGCCCATCAACGAGCGCACATCGCGCCCGCAGGCGGCGACGATCTTCTTCGCCACGCCATAGGCTTCCGGATGCACCGACGAGGCATCGAGCGGCTCGCTGCCATTGGCAATGCGCAGGAAGCCGGCACTTTGCTCGAACGCGCGCGGCCCGAGCCGCGGCACCTTGAGCAAATCCTTCCGGCTGGCGAAGGGACCGGTCGCATCACGACGCGCAACGATGGCGTCGGCGAGCGATGCGCCAAGGCCGGAGACGCGCGCCAGCAGTGGCGCCGAGGCGGTGTTGAGGTCGACGCCGACGGCGTTGACCGCATCCTCGACCACCGCTTCCAGCGAGCGGCCGAGCCGGTACTGGTCGACATCATGCTGATACTGGCCGACGCCGATCGATTTGGGTTCGATCTTGACCAGTTCGGCCAGCGGATCCTGCAGGCGCCGGGCGATCGACACGGCGCCGCGCAGCGACACGTCGAGACCCGGGAATTCCGCCGCCGCCGTCGCCGATGCCGAATAGACCGAGGCGCCCGCCTCGCTGACGATCACCTTGAGCGGCTTCGGGCCACCGTCCGCCGGCATGTCGGACAGCATGTCCGCCACCAGCTTTTCCGTCTCGCGGCTGCCGGTGCCGTTGCCGATCGAAATCAACTCGACCTTGTGCAGGCGGATGAGCTTGGC
>NZ_RZQG01001603.1:0-686 GCF_003998635.1 Mesorhizobium sp. M7D.F.Ca.US.004.03.1.1 | reverse complement strand
TTCCGGAACCTTGAAATCGGCGTCCGGATCCCAGCCGTAGAATTGCTTAGTCAGCCGAACTTCTTCGGCGCCCAGTGGCTCGCCGTGGGCTTTGTTTGTGTCATGCTTGTGCGGCGCGCCATAACCGATATGGCTTTGAACGATGATCAGCGTGGGGCGGTCATGCGTATCGATGAACGTCTGATAAGCCTTCTCCAGCAACATCAGATCGTTTGCATCGCTTACCCGCTCGACATGCCATCCGTACGCGAGGAAGCGGGTTGCCACGTCTTCGGTGAATGTAAGGCCAGTCGGCCCCTCGATGGTGATGTGATTGTCGTCATAAATCCAGCAGAGGTTCGACAATCTGAGGTGTCCAGCCAGCGATGCCGCCTCGTTGCTGAGCCCTTCCATCATGTCGCCGTCACTGCACAGCGCATAGACGTTGTGCGAGAACAGATCATAATCGGGTCGATTGTAGGTGGCCGCCAGCCACCGTTCCGCAATTGCAATGCCGACGCTTGTTGCCGCACCTTGTCCGAGTGGCCCCGTTGTGGTTTCCACGCCCGAGGTCCAGCCATATTCGGGATGTCCCGTGCAATGGCTGCCTGCCTGGCGAAAACTCTTGAGATCGTCCAGCGTCACGGCAAGCCGGTCGCCCGTTGGATAGCTCGCGCCCTTTGCCTTGACGCCGCACAGGTGAAGCC
>NZ_RZQG01001602.1:0-687 GCF_003998635.1 Mesorhizobium sp. M7D.F.Ca.US.004.03.1.1 | reverse complement strand
GCCAGTGCCAGCGTGTCGACAACAAGGCCATTGTCGATGACGGGGTGACCCAGCCGGCCGAACTCGACGTTGAGGAAGCCGATGTCGAACGTCGCGTTGTGGGCGACCAGCTTGGCGCCGTCGGTGAAGGCCAGCCACTCCTCGACGATTTCGGCAAAGGTCGGCTTGCCCGCGAGGTCCGCCGCGCTGATGCCGTGCACGGCCTGCGCCTCGGCGTGGATCGCGCGCCCTTGAGGGTTGATATAGTGGTGGAAGGTCTTTCCGGTCGGGAAGCGGTTGACCAGCTCGACGCCGCCCAACTCGATCACGCGGTCGTCGCGCGAATCGAGGCCGGTGGTTTCCGTGTCGAAGATGATCTCACGCATCGAATCAGGTGCTCCAAAGGAGCAGAATCATGAGACCGGAACAAAATGGCAATGGCCAATGCTGACGACCTGCCGCATGTCCCCGAAAATCGGTACCGATTTTCGGAAAGGACATGCGCAAAATCAAAGTGCTACAGCGTCCTTTGCGCGTCCAAACGGACGCGCGGCGCTGTAGTGTCAGGAGCCTGCCTTACCGGACTTATCCCCGGAGAGTTCGGCGATGATGGCTTTGACCGCCACCCGCGCGGCGTCCAGCCCCTGGCCGGTGTCTACGACAAAATCGGCCTGGCGGCGCTTTTCCACGTCCGGCACCTGTTTGGCC
>NZ_RZQG01001601.1:0-688 GCF_003998635.1 Mesorhizobium sp. M7D.F.Ca.US.004.03.1.1 | reverse complement strand
GCTCATGATCGTGCGCGGCGACGGCGCGCTTATCACCGCTGAATTCGCTCGCGCCCGGCCGATCGAGACCATCCTGTCAGGACCAGCGGCAAGCCTGGTGGGGGCGCGGTACATGACTGGCATTGATGACGCAGTGGTGTCCGACATCGGCGGCACGACCACCGACATCGCCGTTCTGGACGGCGGCCGCCTGCGGCTCGATCCGGAAGGCGCTACCGTCGGCGGAATGCGAACCATGGTGGAAGCCGTCGCCATGCGCACCTTTGGCCTCGGTGGAGACTCGGAAGTCTCGCTCCATGAGCGGTCGCTGACTTCGACGATCGTCCTAGGCCCCCGTCGGCTCGTGCCGCTAGCGCTGGCTGCGGTGAAGCACGACGATGCCATATACAAAGGCCTCAAGCGGCAATTGCTCAGCCCTAACACCAGCCGGCTGGACGGCCGCTTCGCATTGCGCACAGGAGTGCCCGAGCGTCTGGCTGCGGGCCTGACAGTTACCGAGGCGCGGCTCTATGCTGACATTTCGGCAATTCCCGCCGCGCTTGATCGGCTGCTCGTATCGACGTCACAGGTCGCGACACTCAATCGCCTGGTCGCGCGCGGTCTGGTGCATATCGCGGGCTTCACGCCATCCGATGCGGCCCATGTGCTCGGTCGGCAGGACAACTGGGATCCTGTCGCGGCTCGACTG
>NZ_RZQG01001600.1:0-688 GCF_003998635.1 Mesorhizobium sp. M7D.F.Ca.US.004.03.1.1 | reverse complement strand
GCGTCGGTGTGTCCGTGGTCAACGCGCTGTCGGACCATCTCGAGGTCGAGGTCGCACGTGGCCGCCAGCTCTATCGCCAGCGCTTTTCACGCGGCGTTCCCGTGACCGGCCTGGAACAATTGGGCGAGGTCCACAATCGGCGCGGAACAAAAATCCGCTTCCACCCCGACGAGCAGATTTTCGGCAAGGGCGCGGCATTCGAACCGGCGCGGCTCTACCGCATGACGCGTTCGAAAGCCTATCTGTTCGGCGGCGTCGAAATCCGCTGGACCTGCGATCCGTCACTGATCAAGGAAAAGGATCCGACACCGGCCAAGGCTGCATTCCATTTTCCCGGCGGCCTGAAGGATTATCTCAAGGCATCGCTCGGCGACGACTTCCAGGTGACGCGCGAGATTTTCGCCGGCAAGAGCGAGAAACAAGGCGGCCATGGCTCGCTCGAATGGGCGGTGACCTGGTTCGGCGGCGACGGCTTCATCAATTCCTACTGCAACACCATCCCGACCGGCGAAGGCGGCACACACGAGGCCGGCTTCCGCAACGTACTGACGCGGGGCCTGCGCGCCTATGCCGATCTCGTCGGCAACAAACGCGCCTCGATCGTCACCTCGGAAGACGTCATGATCTCGGCGGCGGGCATGCTGTCAGTGTTCATCCGCGAGCCGGAATTCGTCGGCCAGACCAAGGA
>NZ_RZQG01000015.1:0-21373 GCF_003998635.1 Mesorhizobium sp. M7D.F.Ca.US.004.03.1.1 | reverse complement strand
TCCAGATTAGTGCACTGTCGACTGAGCGCGGGCAGACGGCTTTGGCCCGCGCCACTATGATGAAAACGCGGGCCGACCAAATGGATCGTTGGTCAACGACAGAATGCTAAAGCACCTGCCGCCTTCACTCAGACCCCCAGCGCGGATTTCGGTTCCGATCAAACAGAATACCCGCCACCGAGGACGCAGTGACACCCAAGTCTGTACATCCTCGGCCACCGGCGCCTCAACGGAAGGGACGCAGATGGCCTTCCAACTCACGTTAGATTTTACGGTTCCATCCAAAAACAAAAAAGCCCGCCGTGAGGCCAGCGGGCTATTGCGATTTCGTGCCGTAGGGTCGTCCTACCAAGGCACAAAAGACTACAACCGTTGGTTTGCCGCCTTTAAAGCCGCGCTGAAAGGCCCTCGGCCAAGCAAAATCTGCTTTGACGCAGCGCGAGCGAGCGGCTTTTTCACTGTACGCTGATTTGCATATGGCTGGACTAGTTGATGCCTACCCACTTGGGTCAATTCGATGCGTGCCAAGTCTGCGCGCGGCAAACGCACGAGATTGCTCCCTACTCGTCCCGCCAGATCACCTGCTTCTCCCATTGGGTTTGCACTAGGCGACGATAGCGGATCGCGAGGGCCTGCTCGCGGCAGGGTGGAACAGCCTATGACAGCACTGCCCGGCACCCGCGGCAGTGGATCACCTTTGCCAATATTGAGGGCAGGCTGCCCCGGCCCGGGTCGTTGACGAACTCGGACCGTCTGCATTGTGTCCACTGGAGTTAAGCGACGGACAGACAAGCCCGTCTCGACCCTAACTCGCTGTCGAGCGTGTGCTTTACGAAGCGGAATTCACCGCGAACTCACCCATGTGGACCTCTTCTCGGTGACAGCGACTTTGTGCGCCGGTTGCGGTTCCAGCCTCTTCAGCAGATGCGGCCTTCGATGCAGGACAAGATCATTTCAACGAATAGGATCAGCGGCAGAGCAGCGATGGCCTCGGGTCGTGTCGGGTGATAGCGGAATGTCTTGGAGATATTAAGCCTTGTCACTCATCAGCTCATCAAGGATGCGCCCACTTGGAAGCAAGGGCCAACCAGCAATGCGACGCTCGAAGTCGTTCGGGCACGACCGACCGGCCTCCAACATCCGTCGTGAGATTGCTTCCTGTTGCTGGCGCAAGTGGTCGCTCAACAGTTTGTTGCGTGTGATGTAGCCGGCATTCACACCGGGGATCGAGTGGTTCATCAAAAGGTGCACATCAAGTTCCGCAACGCCCGCAGCCTGAGCAATTGTACGGAAAGTCTGACGCAGGTCATTGCCCCATTTCGACAGGACGTCGCGATTCTCTTTGTGTTCGACCATGTGACCGCTCTCGCTGTCGGCCGGAAAGAGCCAGTCACGCGATTGCTTTTCGTAGAGCACCCGACCGATGCGCATTACGCGCACCAGACAGCGGATCATGCCGTGCGAAAGCGGTATGTCAAAAGCCTTCATCTCACCGCCCTTCGGCCTGGGTATGTGCAGGACACGCGCGCGAAAATCGACATGCTCTACCCGCGCCTTCCTGATCGCTTCTGGGCGGTGGCCTGAGAGCAGCATGAACAGATGAAACTCCCGCCGGACAGGGTTCTTCAAAGCCTTTAGCTGGGTGAACCAACCTTCCAAATCCGACAGCCCAAGCGCGGTGTTGCGCCGGTGTTCGGCATTCCAGTCTATGGCTAGGACCGGATTGTCCGCCGGCAACGAGCGGGCGGCCTTGCGGGCATGATTGTAGACGGCGCGCAGCGTTCGCATGCAACCATTGGCGATGTAGGCACCGTTACTCTCGGTCAGCTTTTCATGTCGTGCCGTTACCAGGGCAGGATCATCGCCGAATTTGGAAAGAGGTTCATCAAGCCAGTCAGCCAGTAGCCGCTCGACATGATCACGGTAGTTGTTGATTGTCCCGTCGCTCCTGCCTTTCTTCTTCATGTGCCCGTCGCGATAGCGTTCCCAAGCAATGCGCAACGTTGGGTTCCCGATCGACGGCAGATCATCCACGGCGGTATCTGCGTCAAGCTTTTGCCTCGACGCTCGGGGATCGACGCCGCTGGCAATCTTCCCGAGAATGTCCTTGGCCTTTGCCCGCGCCGCTCGCGTCGCGAGTTCTCCGACTTCGGCAACCTTCATTCGGACGGACAGCCGCTGTCCCGCCTTCTTCCGCTCACCCTGGACAACGAATGTCTTTCTCCGTTTTCCGACGAGCACCATGAAGCCTGGCAGATCGGTGTCTCGGACAAAATACTGGCCCGAAGATGCCGGCTGAAGGCTCGCGATGGCGCGGTCGGTGAGGGCAAGTCGTAGGTCTGTCATGAAATTAGTACGGCATTAGTACGGCAATTGCGTCATGTTCGATCTGTTGGTATATCTACGCTATGATAGTTGCAAAACGCGAAAACAGCAAGCTCTTTAATGATTTACAAGAACGTCGATCGTACAGCGGCGCACCCTCGGAACCCACAGGATACACCGTCTGACAAATTCCTAATCTGTAGGTCACAGGTTCGATTCCTGTCGGGATCACCATGCATTATCAATAGCTTAGCGAAATTTCTGCCGTACTTTTTGCTACATTTTCCTCGAAACTAGTACGGCGAATTTGGCAGACCTTTAAACTTTGAGCACGCTGCTTGAGGAAGAAACGATCGCTTCTCCCGGAAAGCGGAACGCTGCAATGCTCGATTGAGAGCGGCCAATCGAGTGTTCCCGATCGGCCGTAACCAGCGTGTTTTCGCGAACGGGATCCGTGGCCGCGAACGCCGGCTGCACGGGTTTTGCGACACCGACAAGCACAGCCCAGAGATCATGCGGCAGCCATCATCGCCCGACGCCTGCCCGTCGAACATCGCGGCAAACGCGCGATCCTCGTTGACGGCGCCCGCCACGGCAGGAGCTTGAAATTGCTCAAGGACTTGTCGGACGACGAGATCGACTGCCGCATGCCGGCAGCCGCGCACGAGCTTGAAGGAAAGACAACGACGCGGACCCGGCGCAAGCAGCCGCCCGCAGTTGAGACGCTGAGCGTATCGCCTTCGACGAGCGTAGGCGATCGAGGGGCATCTTCGATGCCTGGATGAGGCTCTTGGCCTCAGTCTGAATAACTCTACCTCATGCCGCAGATATCGCCGCAGCAACGAAGTGCGGCGGCAGCGGCCGCCTCACCAGTATTCACGTGATTCTCCGCCCTAGAACATTGGATTGTTGTTTGCGCGCGTCTCGGGCATTGGCATCATCGCATCCCAGTGCTCGGCCAGCTTGCCGTTCTCGACGCGATAGATGTCGATAAATCTCCATTCCTTTCCCGCCATCTCGTAGCGAGAATGAATAATGACGATGTCGCCGTCGGCAACCACATGCTTGAACTCGATTTTCTGTTTCTGGACTCCTTGCGAAGCAAGCATTTGTGCAAGTTGCTTTACGCCTTCGGGGCCATCAGCAATTGTCGGGTTGTGCTGGACGAAGTCCTTGCTCAGGCAGTCGTCAACTGCTGAGACGTCCAAATCACCGAAAATTCGCTGGTAGGCTGCAGCGACGATCTGCTTGTTGTTCGCGCTCATTGCGACTCCTGGAATTAATGTGGCAGAAGCGGGAACGCTTTCGTCCCCGCTGCCGTAGGTGCGATGACTTACTTGCCCCAGAAGGCGTCTTCCTGCTCTGGGTCCGAGGAGAACAGCCACACTTCGACGATCTTGCCGTCTGCAATGCGCAGCAGATCGATACCGGGCTGATCGACCTTGGCGCCTTCGCGCTGGCCGGCGAACTCGATCTCGATGGCAACCAGGTTGCCGTTGGCGAGATAGCGATGGGCGTGGGTGATAGCGAAACTGCCGCCGGACTTGGCCATCATGGCGCCCATCATGGCGCCAAATTCGGCAATGCCGTTCTTGATGCCCGAGAACTGGTTGGCGCCGGGCTGATGCCAGATGATCTGCGGGGACAGCAAGCCGCCAAGCGTGGCTTGGTCATTGGTCTGGACGGCTTTGATGTAGCTCTTTGCGATGTCGATATTGGTCATTCTGTCTCTCCTTGCCTCTGTTGGAACCTGCTGCGGAGCGATCCGCGCTGTTCATGTAGTGATAATAACGGGCAATAGATCAATCTGTCGTGGTGCATTTGCGCCGAAATATGATACTTAGCGGACATCGGTGTTGGCGGGAGACGATCATGGCAAGGAGCAGGGCAAAGGTAGATCAACTCGCGTACCGTCCACATGGGCGCGAACTCGACGTCGAGGTCTTCCTGTTTTCCGAACTGCGTCGCCGGGTCACCCGCGCGGAAATCCTGGCGCTGTACCACTATTCCTTCCACACGCTGATCTGCGTCACCGAAGGCGAAGTAACCCAACTGGTGGATTTCCAGCCGGTCGCCTGCTCGGCGGGGTCCCTGCTCGTGCTCAGGCCCGGCCAAGTTCACAGCTTCGGTTCCGATGAAGGCTGGGACGGATGGATGGTGCTGTTCCGGGCGGAATTCCTGCCATCGGAGACACAGACGACCGCCGATCTGCTGCCGGCGCTTGGTCTCGATCGGTTGCCCGATCATCTGCCCCTGTCGAGCGGAGATTTCCAGGCGGTTAGCGCGGTCATCACCAGGATGCGGCTGGATGCGGCGATCGAGGCGGCGCCCAAGGATCTCCACGCGCTGCTGCGGTACCAGCTTTGCGCGCTCCTTTTGCGGCTGACCATATTGCAGGACCGGCAGATAGGTTCGGCGGACGCGGCTAACCTAGCCCTGCAGCGCTTTGCCAAATTTCGCAAGCTGGTCGAACAGAACTATGCCGGCTGGCATCAGGTAGCCGCCTACGCAGCAGCTTTGGGCTGCACGGAGAAAAGCCTGACCCGGGCAGCAATGGAGGCCACTGGACAGAGCGCCAAGAGCGTCATCACGGCTCGCATCGCCCTTGAGGCAAAACGGCTCTTGGTCCATACCGACCGGCCCATCTACCTTATCGCGGAGGGCCTGGGTTTCGAGGAGGCAACCAACTTCGCCAAGTTCTTCAAGCGTGAGACGGATAGCACGCCGCTCGCTTTTCGCCGGCAATACAAGACCTGATCGCGCTCGAGAAGCAGCAGAAGCGGGGTTCGTGTCCGAACCCCGCTTCTGTCGGTCATCCCGGCCGACCTGCCTGCTATCGGACGAGCGCTTTCGCCAACCATGTCTCGACATTGTCTGGCGCAATCCCGAGGAGGATTTGCGAACTGGTGTTTGGATCGATCGTGTTCGCAGGAGCCTGCCAATGCGCCTGGTAGAACTGAACGACGCCGGCAAATGCCGGGCCAAAGAAAGGCTCGATCAAATCGCCAAACGCTTCGGGCGTTTGCGCTTCAAAAGTCACGTTGCGGCCAAAATGCTTGCTGAAGCCGGCCGCCAGATCCGCACCAAGCAGTCCGGGCAAGTGACCGATGCCGACAACACCCGTCAACGTCCTGTCCAGCAGCAGGCGTTCTGCAACCTTGGCCACGTCCGCGTGGGAGCTCCACGAAACGGCATAGTCAGGCCGAATTGGGTAGCGCAGAACGCCCGCGGAACTGACTGGTGCAGAGACCATGGGGAGCAGCAGGTTTTCAAGGTACAGCCGGGGCGCGACGATAGCATTTGAAACGCCACTACCCTTGACGCCGTTGATCAGCGTCATGATGGCGGAATCGGCAGACGCCTGCAGCGGGCTGTCTGGCGTGTCGACAACCGCACCGCTGGTCGAAATCACGACGTGTGACGGTCGCGCAGCGCGGATGGCCGCAACGATGTTGTTCGCATAGCTTTGGCGCAGGGCCTCCGGGGCCTGGGGCAGATGCACGAAAATGCCTTCGGCCTGGTCGTATGCGCTGATCAGAGAGTCCGTTGAGGCGGCATCGGCAGTCACCGAATGGTCGCCGTTCTCAGCAGTGCGCGATGCGGCCTTGACGGATTTTCCTGCCGTTTTGAAGCGCTCGAACAGGGGCGCACCTTGTGCGCCGGTGGCACCGTGGATGATGAAAGGCATGGGCATAATCTCGCTAAGCGGTTAGAAAGCCGCATCAGTGCATTCTGTGCATCGGTTACGTCAAATGCACTAATGGGCACCACGCAGAATTATTTTGGGGCGGAAAGCGAACAAGCGAACATGGCTGATCATTGTCTTCCGGAATGTGGCGTAGAGCGCTGCCTGCTGTTGCTGGACGGACCTTGGGCGACGCTGATCGTTCGAGAACTGCTCGTGGGTCCACGACGGTTCAATGAACTAAAAACAGCGCTGGACGGCATCAGCGCGCACACGCTCACCCATCGGCTCAAACGTTTTGAGCAACATGGCATTGTCACCCGGACCGCTTTTGCCGAGACACCGCCAAGGGTTGTCTATGAATTGACACCTATGGGCATGACGCTCAGTGGTGTGCTGAATGCCATGAATGCCTGGGGTGTTTCGGTCGCTGACGAGCGGCTTGCTGGCTAGCTGATCTGCTTCGGCACTCCAGGAGGAGCGCTTCGCGCGCGAACGGCGATTGCGCTCGGGCGCCATCTCGGATGGGCGCAGATTTCTGGTTCTCCCTCTCTGCAAAGAGGTCAACGTGAACCTATTTTCGGCGTCAGGAAGCTCTTCTTGATTTCCCCAAACACGAAATTCGTCTCCCAGGATCCGATACCCGGCAACTCTGAGAGTTTGTTGCGCACGAATTCTTCATAACTATCCAATGAGGCGGTGAACACCTGAAGTAGATAATCCTGCCGTCCTGACATGAGATAACAGGCAGTGATCTCGGATGTTCGGCGAATACCCACCTCGAATTCTGCCATGGCGCTTTTGCTCTGCGCCGCGAGCCGGACAAGAATAAAGGCGATGATCGGCATTCCGAGAGCCCTATGGCTGAGCCGCGCACCATAACCTTCTATCACGCCGGCTTCTTCCAAAAGCCGGACGCGCCTGTGGCATGGGGAGGGTGACAGATTCACGCGTTCGCTTAACTCTTGATTGGTGAGCCGACCGTCTTTTTGCAACTCTATGAGGATCTTGGAATCAATCTCGTCCATTTCGTCGTCCCTTAGTGGGATCTGCCAGTGATTGGCTATACCAGCAAAAACATTAGCAAGACTTGCGTCAATTCGCAGAATAAATTGCTTTCAGCGCAACGATGTCCAGCGCAATCCACCCACGCTTCCTGGTCAGTCTCCAATGCACCACGATTTCGACCGCCTGATTTCCCGCCTCGATAGCAATGCGTCCGCGGCTGAAGGGTATGAGAAATATCTCTTCTCGCAGAGGACCGCGCCCGTCGTGCTCGATCAGCCGAAAGAGGACATTATCCAGATGTGGGTCGCCGATATGCAGTTCGCCGCCCCACAAGCCGCGCTGGATGCCATGTTGGATCGGTTGAAGCATCCGATATTCGGCTATACGATGAACTACGACAACCAACTCTATGATGTCTTCCACGCCTGGTGTCAGCGCCGGTACGGTTGGACCTTTCCGCGCGAGCAGCTGGCCTTGTCGCTCGGTGTCATTCCTGCCCTGTTCGGCCTCGTCAACTATCTCTGCGGACCGCATGACAAGGTGCTGACTCTCAGCCCCTCCTACGGTTACTTCAAGCACGCTACGGTGAAGAGCGGCCGAACATTGGTCACATCACCGCTCATCAACAATGATGGCCACTACGAGGTCGATTTCAAAGATTTCGAAGAGAAGGCGGCGGACATCTCGGTCAAGGTCTTCTTCCTGTGTCACCCACACAATCCAACCGGGCGGCTCTGGAGCGAAGCCGAGTTGCGGCGCCTCGCGGAAATCTGCTTCAAGCACGGCTTGAAGATCATTTCCGACGAAATCCATTGCGACCTGCTTCGCTGCGGGCTCAAACACACGCCCCTCGCCAAGCTTTTCCCGCAAAGCCGCGAGATCGTCACATGCATGGCGGTGAGTAAGACCTTCAATCTCGCCGGCATGATGATTGCTACAATCGTCATCCCCGATGAGGCGCTAAGAGCGGTATGGAACGAACTGCACTATCCGTTCATCAACCCGATTAGCCTTGCGGCCGCGATCGGTTCCTATCGCGGCGGCGAGGCATGGTTGGACGAACTGCGGATCTACCTGGATGGGAACTTTGCACTTGCAGACGAGTTTGTGCGGGGACATCTCCCGAATGCAAGGTTGCGTGTTCCCGAGGCGACCTATCTCGCCTGGATCGACATGCGCGGGTATTTCTCAGGTTCGGTCGACCTGACGCGCTTCTTCCTCGAACGGGCCGGTGTTGTCATCGAGGGTGGCGAAATGTTCGTGGACAGCGGCGAGGGCCACGTCCGGCTGAACCTTGCTTGCCCCCGTTCCGTCTTGCAGGACGGGCTCGACCGGTTCCGAAACGCAATTTTGGCGAATCAATAGTTTGGGGTCAGCTTGGTAGCCGGCTATGCACAGCGGGCAGGGTCCTAGCCTTGCGCATCATCCCGTCAGATGCTGCGCGAGCAGGAAGCCGGAACCGCCGCCCAGCCCGGATCCTGGATGTGTCGAGGCTCCGATCAGATAGAGACCTTCGACATCGGTCTTGTGGTTGACGCTGTGCTTGAACGGCCGCCACAGAAACGCTTGATCGATGGTGGAAGAGCCGCCGTAAGGATCGCCGCCAACCAGATTGATATTCATGGCCTCGATATCGGCGGGCGAATAGGCTCGACGTGCTATTATGGATTCTTGGAATCCGTCGATATGCGCCGCAAGCATAGCCTCCACCCGATCGGCATAGGCCTCGCGCACGCTCTCGGTCCACCGTCCATCTTCTGGCGGATCCAGCAAGCCGGCGGCATCGCCCTTAACGAAGCGGGGCGCCTCCGGCATTTGCAGCCACAAGATGGCCTTGCCTGGCGGGCAGCGCGACGGGTCAAGCACATGTGGTTGCTGAACGCAGATCGTCGGCAGTTCCGGGAGCATGCCGCGCAGAGCTTCGTTGCAAGCTTTGGAAACCCCGTCGATGCCGTTGGTAAGATGCACCACTGCAGCCTGGGCCAGTTCGGCGTTCTTCCAGACCGGCATCCGGTCGAGTGCGTAGTGCATTTGGAAATTGCCTTTGCCGTGGCGATACTTCGCGACGGCATCCGGCTCGTTCATGACCTGGGCACCGCCCAGTAGCCTTTCATAGAGCTGGGTCGGCGTCATCGAGCAGATGACGCCCTTCGCGGCGGAAAACTCCGCGCCCGAGGCAATGCGAACTCCCGTGGCGCGACCTCCCGTCCTGATCACGCTCACCACGTCGGCCTGTGTCCTGATCGTTCCGCTGCGTTCCGCGATCAGCTTCGAGAAGGCGGAGAGCAGCTCGCCCGCCCCGCCCTTGACGATCGGAGAGCCGCCAGCCTCCAGCGAGAATCCGATTACTTTGCCTATCTGGCCAGAAAAAGCATCCTCGGGACCAAGGCCTGCATGAAGCGACCAAGGAGCCCATAAAGCCCTGGCGACATCGGAGCGGTAGCTTGACTCGAGCCAGGAACGGGCTGGCGTCAGTGCATTGCCAATCAAGGCTTTGAGCCCGAGTGGCCCGCGCCGCCAGGCTTCCGTCAGCAGCAGCTTGAGTGTCGCGAAGCTCCACAGGCGTCCGCCCAAAAGGCCGAACAGCAAAGCGGCATCCTTCTCGATTCCTTCCATGTCCTCCCGGTAATTCAAGCCATCGCCCGAGGCGAGTGCATCCAGCGCCTGGACATTAACCTCCCGGTCGCGCCGGATGACCAGATGACGGCCATCGGGCAGAACCACCGCATGCGGGGTATCGGTGTTGCAGAATTCGACGCCAAGGCGCTCAAGGTCGGGTCCTAGCACAGAATATGCGGACCCGGTCACAAACAGGATGAAGGTCGTTGCCATCACGTCGTGGACGAAGCCCGGCGCGGTAATCTCGTCGCTGCGCATGCAGCCGCCGATGCGGTCATTGCGTTCCAGTACCAATACGCGCTGTCTCTTGCCGCCCAGCATGGCGGCGCAGACCAGCGCGTTGATACCGCTACCCACGACGATGTAATCAAAGTTGGTGTTCATGGTCGAACGCTCCCGATGATGTCGCTCAACCTGCCGCCACTGCGAAAAGCGCATATCAGGCGAGAGACACGTCGCTTTGTCCGCGAAGATCTATGCGGACGAGCGTATTGTCCAAGCCTCCTATGCCATCCACCGACACTACAACGCGATCCCCCTCGCCCATGAAGACCGGCGGTTCACGCGCATTTCCGATGCCGGCCGGCGTACCCGTGAGCAGCACGTCGCCGGGATACAGCGTCATGCCGAACGAGAGTTCGGCAATCAGTTCGTCGATAGGGAAGGCCATTTGCCTGGTCGACGCATGTTGAACCCGTTGGCCGTTGACATGGCACTCGATCCAGAGGTCCTCGAAGCGAATTTCGTCCAGCGTGACGATGGTCGGTCCGAGCGGCATCGTGCCGTCGATGCTTTTGCCCTTAAACCACTGTCCGCCATGCCGGCGCTGCAAGTCACGCTGGCTGACGTCGTTGGCCAAGGTAATGCCGAAGATATGGTCGAGCGCTTGTGCACGCGGGATGCTGCGCCCGCCCTTGCCTATGACAATAGCGATTTCGGCTTCATAGTCCCATTTGGCGGAGATCCCGGGGTCATAGGCGATTGGGTCGCAGGGGCCGATGACTGTCGAAGGGCTCTTCGTGAAGAAGGTCGGCGCCTTTGGACGGTCCACGTCCTGGCCTTCGCGCTTGCCCTTGCTTTCCTCGAAATGGTCCCAGTAGTTCCAGCCGCAGCACAACACGTCACGGCGGAAGCGCGTGATCGGCGCGGCGAAGGTGAAGTCATCGACGCGCGCGCGCGACGCGTCGGCCAGCGCCGCCTTCGCGGCCGCCAGCCCTTGCGCGCCCATTTCAATGATGCCGACGACGTCCGGAGCGACATCCTCCAGAAGCACAGCCTTGCCGTGATCGATCAGTGCCGGCAGGACGCGATCCTTGTGTCGAATGGAAGCAAACCGCATTGAGGATCAACTCCGATTAGTAAAGTACAGCGATGGCGCTGATCTCGATCAGATATTCGGGCTTCACCATCTTGCTGACCTCAACCATTGTCGACGCAGGGGCCTCGTTCGGAAAATATTCGCGGCGTACCTTATGGATCGCGTCAAAATGCTCGATGTTGCGGACATAGACGTCTACCCGGCAGATGTCCTCCAGTGTGCCGCCGGCCTCCTCCACGGCCGCCTTGACGTTATCGAGAACCTGGCGCGTCTGGATCGAAACGTCGCCGATGCCTGCGATTGTGCCGTCTGCCTTGCGAGCAGTCATGCCGGAGATGAACAGCAGCTTGCCCTTGGCTTCCGCGATGCTGGCCTGCGAAAAATGGCCGTTCGGAACTGCCAGTTTGCTGGATGTGATGGATTTCTTGGGCATGTCGGCCTCGCTAGGTTGGAATGGAAAACGGAAATGGCACGTTGGCTCGCTGAGCCGCGTGTTCAAGGCTACGCAGCGTCGCCGGATCAACTGGACAGTCCTTTTCGGCGAGCCGCCGCGCATTGCTGGCGGGATCGCCTGGCGCCATTACTGGAGAAGCAGGGTCAACCGGGCGCGAGGTCCGGATGCGCTCTACCACCTCGCCGACCAGTCCCTCGAAAGACGCAGGCGACCGGAACGCATCGACCTGGATTGCGAGGAAGAAATGCGCGCAGTCATAGGGTTGGCCTGGATCACCATACAAAGGCTTGATCGCGGAGCCGACGCCGCCGGACGAAAGGCCGCCAGCAAGCAGATCAATCATCACCGCCAGTCCAAAGCCTTTCGGGCCAGCCGCGGGCAGCAGCATTCCTTCGATGGCGGCGGCTGGATCGGTTGTGGGAACGCCGTTCTTGTCGGTTGCCCAGTCCCCGGGAATGGCGAGGCCGGCAGCGGCGGCTATTCTGATTTTGCCCATTGCGGCGGCACTCAGCGCCATGTCGAGGACGACTGGCACGTCCGGAGCAGGCACCGCGATTGCCAGCGGGTTGTTACCTACGAGTGGCTCGGTGCCACCAATACCCGGCATCAGCGGACGCGTGTTGGTAAGGACGATGCCGATGCAGCCTGCCCGAGCGAGTTCGCTCGCCCAATGCCCGGCTGTGCCGAAGTGGAAACCACGCCTGACCGCGACCGCGCCGAGGCCGTGCTCGCGGGCGCCTTCCAGCGCCAAAGCGATTGCCGTTCGCGAGGTCAGTTGCCCTAGCCCGTTTTCCGCGTCGACGACGGCAACGCCGCCTTTGCGTGAGACCACCTGGCCTTGCGACCTGGCATCAACCGAGCCTGCCTCTAGCCGCGACAGATACATCGGCACGAGCATGACGCCATGGGACGGAACACCCTCCTGATCCGCCAACACAAGGCATTGAGATACGTAGTGGGCATCGTCGGGCCGTACGCCCTTCGTGGCAAAGAGCGACGCCGCGAACGCGACGAGATCGGCGACAGGCACCCGGTGCTTGGTCATCGTGCGTCCTGCTCGTCCGTGTACCAGTCCGGCATCTTCGGATAGTGAGGGCCGTCATAGATCTCCACGACGACCGTCTCTTCATGAGCCAGCGTCGGGCCGTGCACATTGCCCTTGGGGTTGAGATAGAAGGAGCCCGCCCTCAGCGTCACGCCGGTCGACGTGTATTCGTAATGCCCAGACAGGCAGAACATCATCTGGTTCGACGCGTGCATGTGCGGCGAAGGAATGCTGGCGCCTTTGGCGAATTTGATGAGGGCAACCGAGGCGCCGGTTGCCTCATCGCGCCAAAGCATCTTCTCAAAAACGCCGGGCAACGACTTCGCCCGCCATTCCATCTCGTTGGTATTCACAAGCAGTTCTTCGAGTGAAGGCATGCCGTTTGGCATGCCTGGAATGGTTGCGTCAGAACTCGCCATTTGCTGTTTCCGTTATTCGTTTGTTTGCAGGATCACCTAGACGGCGGCCTTCGGCTGATCGAGGAGTTCGACCAAGACATTTCGATAGTGGAAGGTGCTCGTATTGCGCAGTTGATGCGGTTCGCCCGGCTGCCGGTAAAGCGCCTGCCCCGGCTGCTCATGTGTGTTCACGACGCGGCCGCTGACGAATTCCATCACGTTCTCGCCTGCCGTGATCGGGATGACGAGGTAGGTGTGGTGATGTTCGTGCCAGCGCTGAAGTTGGCCCGGAGCCAGTTCCAGGCTCCATACCCGGACCTGGCTGTTTTCAAAAATGATCTTATCTCCGATCGGACCAAGCTCGAGGCCATCCGGCGCTAACGTCATTACAAAAGTCCCAGCGTTGTCATAAGTTGAATGCCACGGCATCGTCGTGCCTTGGATTGCATATACGACAGGCGAGACCGGCCATTCGATGCCGGCGTCCGGACAATTTGTTGCGCAATGCGCATTCATTCGCATTGCGGCCGGCGCAACCAACAAGACACGTGGCTGCATTGATACCCGGGCTGTTCGATGGCTAAATCGCCGCCAAACAGGTGACAGAGGCTGCGCATGTATCCAAGCCGTTTCGACTACATCAAAGTGGCAAGCTTCTCGGAAGCCTCCGCTGCGCTGATAGACGGAGGGTCCGACGCCAAGTTGATGGCAGGTGGCCAGACTCTGATTCCGATGATGAAGCTCCGGCTTCTCGCGCCTAAACTCCTTATAGATCTCACCGGTATCCAAGGCGCAGACGAGGTGACGCTCGGCGACGACCTGATCGAGATCGGCGCGCTCACGCGGCATGGGGTGGCCGGCAAGTCGGAGGCGGCCAAGACCTTTCCCATCATTCAGGACTGCGCACTGGGCATCGCCGACGTCCAGGTCCGCAACATGGGCACAATCGGCGGGAGTATCGCCGAGGCTGATCCCTGCGCCTGCTGGCCGGCCTTGCTGACGACGCTCGGTGCCGTAGCCCTCTGCGAGGGCTCCGAGGGCACCCGCGTGCAGCCGATCCGCACTCTTCTGGCGGACGCCTATACGCCCGCGCTCGCCATGGGCGAGATCATCACGCGCATCGCTATTCCGCGTGAATCGCTCGACGGGTTCGGGACCTTCGTTGCCTTCAAGCGCTCGGCGCCGGCCTATCCGACCGCCAGCTGCGCCCTGCAGGTCAATCTGGATGGCGACATTGTCCGTTCGCTGAGAATCGGATTCGGCTGCCTGGGTCTCACCGCCCTGCCGTTCGACGCGGCCAACGAGTTCGCCGCCGGCAAGGTGTTCGACGCGGCGCTTGCAAAGCTGATCGGCGACGCGGCATCACATTTCGTTGAGCCGCTTTCCGACAACAAGGGTTCGGAAGCCTACAAGCGCAATCTGGCACGCGGTCTCGTCATTCGCGCATTCGACGTCATCGCACGCCGGCGAGCCGGCATCGAGGTCAGGGATACCCACCACTACTATGGATAGTCCGCACGTCATGAACACGCACAAGAAGACGATCCGGCTCACAGTCAATGGCAAGGCCATCGAAGCGCAAGTCGAGCCCCGGATGCTGCTGGTCGAATTCCTCCGGCATTCCCTCGAACTGACCGGCACTCACATTGGCTGTGATACCAGCTATTGCGGAGCATGCACAATTCTCCTGGACGGGCGCGCGGCCAAATCCTGCACGTTGTTGGCTGTCCAGGCCGACGGCAAGACGGTTCGCACGGTGGAGGGACTAGCTGCCAAGGACGGCACGCTCAGCATCCTCCAGAAGTGCTTTTCTGAAAATCACGCGCTGCAATGCGGCTTCTGTACGCCCGGCTTCCTGATCTCGGCAACCTCGCTGCTTGCCGAGAATCCCAGCCCTGATGAAACGGCCGTTCGCAAGGGTCTCGCCGGCAACACGTGCCGCTGCACGGGCTACACGCCAATAGTCGATGCGGTACTCGCTGCATCCCAGATGGGAAAGAACTAGTAATGAACGTTAATCTGAACGGACAGTTCGAGGCCGCAGCCGAGCCCGAAGCAGTCTATGATTTCATAACCGACCCGGACAAGTTCGCGCCGATCCTCCCCTACTTCAAAGGGCTCACCAAGACGTCCGAAACCGAGTTCACAGTGACACTGGAAGTCGGCGTGCCTCAAATCCGCGGAAAATCAGATGTCCAGACCAAGCGGATCGGCGCCGAGCGCCCAAAATTCGTCAAATATCAATTGAGTGGCCGTCATGCGCTGGGCATAATGGACGCTAAGATGACATTTGAGATCGAGCCGCTGGGGGTCGGCAGTCGCGTCGACTGGACGGTCGAAGCGATCGTTAGCGGCAAACTCGCATCGTTGGCGCAGGGCATCCTCATCCCCTTGGCGAATCGGCAAATCAAATCGCTCGCGCAGGCTGCCCAAGATGCACTCGGCGGACGTCCGGGAGGCGCGGCCCCTGTCCAGCCCGGCTTGGTCGCGAGGGGCGCGGCGTCATTCAAGGATTTCTTCGGCGGCAAAACTGCCAAGTAAGAAGGGCCCGGCCAGCTAAATTGCAGAGTTAGGAGAAAACACTGAAATCGACGAGGAGCATTGGCGCAAAGTCCGATATCTCCCTTGAGAGCAAGACGTCGCGGGAGTTCAAGGATGAACGCATCGATTATCTGTATCGGGCCTACAGGCTCGGCACGATGCGCGCGGCCAGCGAATCGTTGGACATTGCCCCTTCCTCGATCAGTCGGCACATAGCCAGCCTCGAGGAAGAGCTCGGGATCGAACTTATCGAGCGAGGGCGTCACGTCGTGCGCCTCACGGCGGCCGGGGCGCGTGTTCTGGAATACTACCGCGATCGAGCTTCACAGCGAGAGACCCTGCTCACGGAACTTGACGACCTGAAGGGCCTGCGCAGCGGCCACCTCGACGTGGCGATCGGGACTGGATTGTTGCGGACGATCTTCGCCGAGGCGCTGGCAAGTTTTTCGAAACGCTATTCTCAGATCTCGATTTCGGTTCGCAGCCTGTCTTCGCGGGAAATCGTCCCGCTGGTGGCTGAGGATGAATGCTATTTTGGTGTCGTCATGGGGCCGACCGGCGACCCGAGGGTGCGCGTCGTTAGCTCTTTCTCACAGCCCACCTGCTTGATCTGTCGGCCTGAACACGCGCTGGCGGGGCGCCCCAGCATTTCGTTGGATGAGCTCACCGGCCACAGGATTATCCTTCCCGACATCGGGTTCGGCGTTCGTCAACAACTAGCAGAAATTCAGGAACAGACGGGTCGCCGGATACCCGTTATGATGACGAGCAATTCGATCCAGACGATCCTCGACTGCGTGGTTGCCAATCTCGGCGCGACTGTGCTGTCGGTAACGTCGGTGCCTGAGCATCTGACCAGAGGCGACCTCGTCGCCGTGCCCATAGATGACCCCCTGTTGCAGGCGAGCCGTGTGCAGATCATCAAACGAAGCGGGCGCCGTCTGCCAGCGAGCGCGCTCGCCCTGATCGAAACGCTCGAACTCCTGCTACGCAATGCCTCCGCCCCTTGACTGGAATCCACGCCGCGTCCCATTCCGAGCATGACGTCCTGGATCCCCATGCCGTCGCAAAAGTGGTTTGCGCGCCCTCGTTGATTAAGGGGCGCAGCCGCTTGGATCGGCGGGGCCGAAATCCACGGCATCAGTGCATAGAGCTTCACCCTCCCCGAAACGGCCGTCACCCTGACGGATCATTTTGGGGCCTGCCGCCGCTTCGGTCCAGGAGCGAGGGGAGCAGTCGCTATATGGCGGAGCGCGCGCGCAGTGCAGATCGGGGCGACGAATGTGGCCGTATTGGCGGTCGATTCCAGCAGGCAGGTAGCTTCGAGAAGCCCCTCCTCAAATTGCCGGTTCAGCCGCGATGCAGCCCTGCCCCATGTCTAGCAAATCCTCCTGGATCGCTCGTCGAGTAGGTTCTATTCCCAGATTGGTGGCCTTCCAGGCAGGCCGAGCTTGATGCGCTGGAATTCGGCGTAACTCTCGGCAGTCGCTTGAGCCTTGAATGAATGCCGAGTTACTTTCCCATTTTCGATGACCTGCACAATCCATTGACTGTCGACATTTTTCAATCGCACGTCATTCGGTTCTCCGGCAACCATATTCATCGTCCGCTTTGGCTATTAAGGTTGAGCAACGACAGTAGAAATTCCAAGCTGCCGTTCTGCGAACAAATTGAATGCAGAAACCTCGATGCAGGCGATCATCGAGCGTCTGAGCGAGGGCGGTCCATCACTGCTGCGGCCCCCTATCATCCGGATCGAAGACCAATTGATTTCGAAGGGACTGAAGCTGGTAGAGGCCGGTCAGAGTGGTCCTGATTTCACGGAAACGGGCCGGACAGGGCGGATACTTGCGTCAGCAAGCGCGGTTTTCGCAAGAATCAGGAGTTCGGCTCAAGGGCGAACCTCGAGCCGAACCATATCAGCCCATCACTTTGCTGGCTCTTTCGGGCTCCAGAGGACGGTCTCCGCACCCTTCTCATAGGCCATGCCCGTGGGATAGCTGATCGCTTCCAACTGCAATCCCCAAGGTGCCTGGAAATAGATAATGGTCTGGCCGGCCGCGGGACCCTCTTTGACAGGCAGCGGCCCGAGGCGCGTTGCTACGCCTTTGGCCTGCAGATAGGCCTTCACTGCCGCGACGTCGTCTACATAGAAAGCTATGTGGAAGCCCCCGATATCACTATTCTTGGCATGCAGGTCTTTCTGGTCCGGTGCTGTGTATTTGAACAGCTCGATGTTGGATCCATAGCCGCAACGCAACTGCGTGATCTGTTCGATAACCGCTTTCGGGTCAACGCCGGCCAGATCCTGCATGAACGTGCCCTTGTCATCGGAAAACGGGCCGAACGACATCGCCTTCTTGCAGCCGACCACCTCTGTGAAGAAGTCGACGGCCTGCTTCATGTCGGGGACCGTGATGCCGGTGTGATCGTGGCCGCGCATGCCAGGCATTGAATCCGCCGAAGCCGCTGTCGTCGAGCCAAACAAGCCGATGGCAACGATCGTGCTGGCGATTGCGTTTTTCATATTACCCCTCCGTTAGCGGGCCTACTCGTTATGGCGCACGTCCGAAGCCCGCTGTTCGTCGTGCGGTTGGATTCATGCCTGGGCCTTCGCCGGCGGCCGCAGCCAGTCCGGGTCAATCTCGGGCAGTGGAATGGCGGCGAGCAGGACGCGCGTGTAGGCATCCTTCGGGCTTTCAAACAAGGCATCGGTGCCGCTGGCCTCTACGATCACGCCCTCGCGCATGACGATGACTTGCTTGCACAGCCGTCGGATCACCGACAGGTCGTGGCTGATGAAAGCGACGGTCAAGCCCATTTCGACCGCAAGCTTTTCCAGCAGGGTGAGGATCTGCGCCTGCGTCGACACGTCGAGGCCGGAGACGATCTCGTCGGCCAGCACGAATTTCGGCGACAGCGCCAGCGCGCGGGCAATGCCGACGCGCTGGCGCTGGCCGCCCGACAGTTCGTGCCGATAGCGGCTGGCAAAGCTTTGCGGCAAGCCGACCCTGTGCAGCGCTTCGGCGACACGCGCCTTGAGATTGTCGCCGAGGCCATTCTGCTTGAGCGGTGCGGCGATGATGCTGGCAATGGTGCGGCGCGGGTTGAGCGACGACATCGGATCCTGGAAGATCATCTGCAGATTTCGGCGCAGTGGCCGCAGTTCAGCCTCCGGCAGATGGGTGATGTCGCGGCCGTCGAAAGTGATGCTGCCGGCGCTGGGCTCCAGCAGGCGCACCAGCGCGCGGCCGAGCGTCGACTTGCCCGAACCGGATTCGCCGACAATGCCGGTAACCGAGCCCCGCGGCAGGTCGAAGTCCAAGCCTTTCAGGATCTCGGCCAACGGCGCCCGGCCAAACAGCGGCTTGCGCGTCATGTCGGGCAGCGCGACCTTCAGCCCGCGCACGGAAAACAGCGGCTCAGCCATGCGGGCGCCTCCAGGCCTGGTCTGCAGAAGCGATCTCGGCGGCAAGCCCGGCCAGCACCGCTTCGTCCACGGGCTTCAGCGAAGCGTATGGATCGGTGTAGCGCGGCGTCGCCGCCATCAACGCTCGCGTATAGGGATGCTGCGGGGCGGCGAAGAGGGCAGCTGTTTCAGCCTCTTCCACCACCTTGCCGGCATAGAGCACCGAAACCTTCTGGCTGATCTTGGCGACGACGCCGAGATCATGGGTGACGAAGAGGATTGCTGTGCCATGCTCGCGCTGCAACTCGGCGATAAGCCGCAGGATCTGCTTCTGCACGGTGACGTCGAGCGCCGTGGTCGGCTCGTCGGCGACAATCAATCGCGGTTCGGCGGCGAAGGCGGCAGCGATCAGCACGCGCTGGCGCATGCCGCCGGAGAGTTCATGCGGATAGCTTTTCAGCACACGGTCGGGGTCGCGGATCTGCACCTCATCCAGCAATTGGCGGATGCGCGTGTCGGCCTTTTCGCCGCTCCAGCCAAGGATGCGCACCAGCCGGTCGGTCATCTGCGAGCCGACGCGGCGCGACGGATTGAGCGCGGTCAGTGGGTCCTGCGGGATCAGAGCCGTGCGCGCCCCAATCAGCGTGCGCCGTGCCTTCGGCTGGAGCTTGCCGAGGTCTTCGCCTTCGAGCAGCATGTCGCCCTCGACAACGCGCACGCTCGGTGGCAGCACACCGAGCACCGCCTTGCCGATCATCGTCTTGCCGGCGCCGCTCTCGCCGACCAGAGCGCGGACCTCGCCGGGTTGAACGGAGAGCGACACCGAGCGCAGCACACGCTGGCCGTTCGGCAGCACCGCGCTCAAGTCTCGGATATCGAGGCAGGGTTTGACGGCTAAACTCATCGCAACACCGGATCGAAACGTGCCTTCAGGGCTTCGCCGAACTGGCTGAACGACAGCACGGTCAGGATCAGCGTGACCAGCGGGAACACCAGCACCCACCAGGCCTGATGGATCGACAACCGGCCCTCGGCGATAATGCCGCCCCAGGTCGGGTCATCGGTCGAGATCGACAGATTGACGAAGGACAGGATCGCCTCGACGATGACGGCGATGCCCATTTCCAGCGACAGCAATGCTACGATCGAGGGCACCACATTGGGCAGCACTTCGCGCAGCATGATGC
This sequence comes from Mesorhizobium sp. M7D.F.Ca.US.004.03.1.1, assembly GCF_003998635.1. NCBI lineage: Bacteria > Pseudomonadati > Pseudomonadota > Alphaproteobacteria > Hyphomicrobiales > Phyllobacteriaceae > Mesorhizobium > Mesorhizobium sp. M7D.F.Ca.US.004.03.1.1. Next base: position 1,384 of record NZ_RZQG01000015.1, on the reverse strand, counting down.
CGATACGGCCATAGCCGGCAATGCGGGCATTCTCGACATAGTCCATGCGCGACTGGCCCATCGCCTCGGCACGGATCACCCGGCAGAAACGCGTCCAGTCGATGATGGCGATGGCGAGGATGACGGAACTTAAGCCGGTGCCGAGCACCGCCACCAGCAGGATGGCGAACAGCACCGGCGGAAACGCCATCCAGACATCGACGATACGCGAGATGATGCGGTCGGCCCAGCCGCCGAAATAGCCGGCGACCAGACCCAGCGTTGAGCCGACCAGGCACGCCGCGATGGCCGCGGCGAAGGCGACGATGAAGGCGATGCGGCCGCCGAAGATCAGCCGGGAGAGCAGGTCGCGGCCGAGACTGTCGGTACCAAGCCAATAGCCGGGCTCAGCACCGCTCATCCAGAATGGCGGCAGCCGCTCCAGCATCAGATCCTGCGCCAGCGGATCCTGCGGCGCCACCAGCGGCGCGAAGATCGCGGCCAACAGCGCCAGCAGCAGCCAGCCGCCGGCCAGCCATAAGCGCGGCGACACACGCCTTTGAGCGCGGCCCTCATCCATGGCGTAGCCTCGGATTGAGCAGCGCGTACATCATATCGACGCTGAGGTTGATCAGCACGAACAGCAGCGCAAAGACCAGCACGATGCCCTGGATCAGCGGCAGATCGCGGTTGATGACGGCATCGATCGCCATGTTGCCGAGGCCCTCATAGGAAAACAGCCGCTCGACGATGACGGTGCCGCCGATGAGAAAGGTGAATTGCACGCCGACCAGCGTCAGCGTCGGCAAAGCGGCGTTCTTCAGCGCCTCTCGCAGGATGACCTGTGTTTCCGAAAACCCCTTCACCCGTGCCAGCACGACATAATCGAGGTCGAGCACTTCCTTCAGCGACTGTTTCAGCAGCTGCGAGATGATCGCCGCCAGCGGCAGCGCCAGCGCCACGGCCGGCATCAGCATGTGCTTCAGCAGATCCCAGGTGAGGTCGAGGCGCAGCCGAAGCAAGCTTTCGAACAGATAGAACTGGGTGACGAAGGGCAGGTCGAGCTGCGGCGACACCCGGCCGGAAATATCGAAGATCGGCACCAGCACGCCGAACAGCAGGATCAGCACCAGGCCCCACAGGAAGTCGGGAATGGAGAGTGCCGCGCCGCTGGCGATGTCGATGCCGGCCTCGACTGCCGTGCCACGCTCGCGCGCGCCGATGATCGCTGTGGTGCCGCCGAGCGCCACCGCCATGATGAGCGCGACGATGGCAAGCTCCAGCGTCGCCGGTAGCCGGTTGAAGACAAGGCCAAGCACATCTTGCCGCAGCGAGATCGAGGTGCCGAAATCACCCCGGGCCACGCCGGACAGCCAGATGAAGAACTGCTGCACGATCGTCTTGT
>NZ_RZQG01000159.1:0-9280 GCF_003998635.1 Mesorhizobium sp. M7D.F.Ca.US.004.03.1.1 | reverse complement strand
GCCATGCACATCGCGGCAGCGGGCGACGAAAGCCACCGCCTCGCGTGGCTCGATGCCGGCTTTCTGCGGTTCGGAGCCGGTGTTGACCTGGACATAGAGTCTTGGTGCCCGGCCCTGCCTGGCGATTTCCTTGGCGAGTTCGGCGGCGATCTTCTCGCGATCGACCGTTTCGATGACGTCGAACAGCGCCACCGCCTCTTTCGCCTTGTTGGATTGCAGCGGGCCGATCAGATGCAGTTCGATATCCGGAAATGCGTCCTTCAGATCAGGCCATTTGCCTTGCGCTTCCTGCACGCGATTCTCGCCAAAGATGCGCTGGCCGGCCTCGATGACCGGGTCTATGTCGGCGGCGTCAAAGGTCTTGGAAACCGCGACCAGCGTCACCGCGCCGGCATCCCGCCCGGCCTCCTGCTCCGCTACGGCGATCTTCGCCTTGACCGCGAAAAACTGCTGAACGACATCGCCCATATGCAAATCCTGCTGTTTTGACCGGCGTTTTTGTCAGACGCGATACCCATATGGTTGACGGGTTTGCCAAACCATGGTGAACACCCGGACCACATTCCCTGAACTGCCGAGCCGTCGCCCGCAGTTCGCGCATGCTTTTAAGTGAAAAACGTCCCATGGCAACCGAACGATACAATCCACGCGCGTCAGAGCCCAAATGGCAGAAGGCCTGGGACGCCAAGAAGCTGTTCGAGGCGCATAATGACGATCCGCGCCCGAAATACTACGTGCTGGAGATGTTCCCCTATCCGTCGGGGCGCATCCATATCGGCCACACCCGCAACTACACGATGGGCGACGTGGTGGCGCGCTACAAGCGGGCCAAGGGTTTCAACGTGCTGCACCCGATGGGCTGGGACGCATTCGGCATGCCGGCCGAAAACGCGGCGATGCAGAACAAGGTCCACCCCAAGGAATGGACCTACCAGAATATCGCCACCATGCGCGAGCAGCTCAAGGTCATGGGCCTGTCGCTGGACTGGGCGCGCGAATTCGCCACCTGCGACGTCGACTACTATCACCGCCAGCAGATGCTGTTCCTCGATTTCGTCGAGAAGGGGTTGGTGACGCGCAAATCCTCCAAGGTCAACTGGGACCCGGAGGACATGACGGTGCTTGCCAACGAGCAGGTCATCGACGGGCGCGGCTGGCGCTCGGGCGCGCTGGTCGAACAGCGCGAACTGACGCAGTGGTTCTTCAAGATCACCGACTTTGCGCAGGACTTGCTGGATTCGCTCGACGGGCTCGACGAATGGCCGGAAAAAGTGAAGCTGATGCAGCAGAACTGGATCGGCCGCTCGGAAGGCCTGCTGATCCGCTGGCCTCTGGCCACCGCCTCCGGCGGCGAGCATGAGCTGGAAGTCTATACGACAAGGCCCGACACCATTTTCGGCGCTTCCTTCATGGCTGTCGCCGCCGATCACCCGTTGGCCAAAAAAGCCGCCGAGAGCAATCCGGCGCTGGCTAAGTTCATTGAGGAAGTCCGCCATATGGGCACCTCGGTGGCGGCGCTGGAGACGGCTGAGAAGAAGGGCTTTGACACCGGTATCCGCGTCGTCCATCCGTTTGACGACAGCTGGACGCTGCCTGTCTATGTCGCCAACTTCGTGCTGATGGAATACGGCACCGGCGCCATCTTCGGCTGCCCGTCGGGCGACCAGCGCGACCTCGACTTCGCCAACAAATACGGCCTGCCGGTGATTCCAGTGGTGATGCCGGAGGGCGAGAATCCGGCGAGCTTCCAGATCATCGATGAAGCCTATGTCGACGACGGCGTGATGATCAATTCGCGCTTTCTCGACGGCATGAAGCCGGATCAGGCTTTCGACGAGGTGGCGAAACTGCTGGAGCAGAAGACCATCGGCAACCGGCCGATGGCCGAGCGCAAGGTGAATTTCCGCCTGCGCGACTGGGGCATTTCGCGCCAGCGCTACTGGGGCTGCCCGATCCCGATGATCCATTGCGAGGATTGCGGCGTGGTGTCGGTGCCGAAGGCCGACCTGCCGGTCAAGCTGCCCGACGATGTCGATTTCGACCGGCCGGGCAATCCGCTCGACCGGCATCCGACATGGCGGCATGTGAAATGCCCGCAATGCGGTGGGGATGCGCGGCGCGAAACCGACACGATGGACACGTTCGTCGATTCGTCCTGGTACTTTGCCCGTTTCACGGCACCGTGGGCGCATGAACCGACCGATCCCAAGGCGGCGAATGAATGGCTGCCGGTCGACCAGTATATTGGCGGCATCGAGCATGCGATCCTGCACCTGCTCTATTCGCGCTTCTTCACCCGCGCCATGCGTGAGACCGGCCATGTCGATCTGGCCGAGCCGTTCAAGGGCCTGTTTACGCAAGGCATGGTGGTGCACGAAACCTATCGCGTCGGCTCGGCGTCGAATGGCCGCTGGCTGGCGCCCACCGAGGTGCGGCTGGAGGATGTCGACGGCAAGCGCAGCGCCATCGACATCGCCACCGGCGAGACCGTCACCATCGGCCCGCTGGAAAAGATGTCGAAGTCGAAGAAGAACACGGTGAGCCCGGAAGACATCACCGATGGCTACGGCGCGGATACGGCGCGCTGGTTCATGCTGTCGGATTCGCCGCCCGAGCGCGATGTCGAATGGACCGACGATGGCGCTGCCGGCGCGCATCGCTTCATCCAGCGCATCTGGCGTCTGGTGTCGACGGCAGCTGAAACACTGGCCGGCATCAAGCCCGGGGCGGCTGGCAGCGGCGAGGCCGCAGTGGTTTCCAAGGCCGCGCACAAGATCCTGAAGGCGGTCGGTGAGGATATCGAGAAGCTCGCTTTCAACCGCGCCATCGCCCGCATGTACGAACTGGCCAACGCGCTGACCACGCCGCTTAATGAAGTGGCCGAAGGCAAGGCCGATGCAGCGCTGAAAGGTGCCTGCCGGCAGGCGGTGGAGATTCTCGTGCATCTGATCGCGCCGGTCATGCCGCATCTGGCCGAGGAGTGCTGGGAAACGCTCGGCGGCGCCGATCTGGTCGCCGAACGGCCGTGGCCGGTCTTCGATCCGGCGCTGGTCGTCGACAACGAAGTCACCTATCCGGTACAGGTCAACGGCAAGAAGCGGGGGGATTTGACAATTGCCCGCGACGCGGACCAAGGTGCGGTCGAAAAAGCGGTATTGGCTCTCGACTTCGTGCAGAAAGCACTCGAAGGTAAGGCTCCGCGCAAGGTGATCATCGTGCCGCAGAGGATCGTCAATGTCGTTGCCTGAGCCGGAAAAGACAGAGCTGAGCCGTTTGCTGCGTCGCATCGCGCTTGCCGGCCTGGTCGGCTCGCTCGTGCTTGTCTCGGCCTGCACGGTGCGGCCGCTCTATTCGAGTGCGCCGCTGTCGGGGTCGCAGGCCAGCGCCAGTGCCGAACTGGCGTCGATCGGCATCAAGCCGGTCGGCTCGCGTTCCGGCCAACAGGTGCGCAACAATTTGATTTTCGGGTTTGGACGGGGCGCCGGCGAACCGGCCTCGCCGGCCTATTCGCTCAATCTCGGCGTGAGCGAAGCCGTCGAGTCCGCGGCACTCGTGCAGGTCGGAACCGACCAGGACGAGCCGACCGCCGGTTCCGTGACGCTGACCGGCACCTATACGCTGGCCGACGTGAAGACCGGTGCGGTGATCGCATCCGGCAAGCGTTCGATCACCTCGTCCTTCGACAGGCCGCGACAGGAGTTCGCGGCATACCGGGCGCAGATCGACGCCGAGAATCGCGCCGCGCGCGAGCTTGCGGAAGCGCTGCAACTGTCCATTGCCCAGGATCTGGTCAGGCACAGCAAGACGGCTGGCTAGCGCTGCTCATCGGTCTAGCGCCCCAAGCATGACGGGATGATCGTGAGATCACGATCAGGTTCCGAATTGAGATCGTCCGGCATCGCCGCAAAGATACACCATCAGACTCCTCCATGGCACAGCGAGCAGATCGCGCCACCGGCGTGTGCGCTGTGAGACGACGATCGTGCCGCGTCGCTCGCAGAGGCTGTCACGACGATTTTGCTGCCCAAGGATCGTTGGCGATCCATCCGGGAAGCAACTGTTAACCACTCGCTCCCTATTGCTCGGCAGACATTTCAGAGTGAGTCTTGAGAATGGAAGCCAGGCGTTTTTCACGGGTCAATTTGTTGATGGCAGCATCGCCCGATGATCCCGAGGGGAAGCGTTTCGACGGCATCAGCGACAAGGGCGGTCAGCGAATTTCAGCAGCGACAGGCGCTCTCGATCGTCCGGCGCACAAGGGACTGGATGGCCGGCAGCCCGGTACACACCAGGCTGGTTATTCCGCGCCGGTTGTCGATCTCGGCGGCAACAAGCGGCTCTATATGGAGCCCAGGGGTAGCTCGGAGGCGAGCAACGCGCCCTCGAAAGTCGGCGATATCGAAAGCCCTGCCTGGCAAGAATACTTCTTCCTCGCACCCAACGTGCGTTTCACCCGCACGCCCGACTATGAGGCCAAGAAGCATCGTCCGCAGGACGAGCGTGTTGTCGAGCAAGGCGATGCGGACGCGCTCCCGACGCAGCAAGCCGTCGCGCAACCCATGGTCGACGAGGCGTCCGCCGCGCCCTCGCTCCTGGCATTGCCGGCATCGGTGAAAAGCCCCGCCTCCCAGCCGCTGACCGGCCGCGGAGCCGCCACGCAAAGGCCGTCACCGCCGGCTGCGGCTTTCGTTCCCTCGGGGGGTGCCAGAGAGAAGGTGCCAGTCGTTACGCCAGCGCCGCCGAGGACGGCCACAACGGGACGAGCAACCGCGCGCACGGTTGCCGCTGCGGGCGCCCAGATCAGACCGGCTGCTCCCGAAAAGCTGCGCTGGCCGTATCTTTCGGATCACGCCTTCTTCGAGGCCATGGCGCCCTATCTGGTCGATGTTTCGTCCCAGGCCCGGCAGGCCAACCCGCCTGCACCGGTCACCGCAGTGCCTGTCGCCGCTGCGCGGGCCGACATCCGTCCGCCGACAGCGACCGATGCCACCTCGCTGTTTCGTGTGATCGAATGTCTTCCGAGCCAGGCCTCGAAACCGTTGCCGGACGTTTTGCCGGCTAACTCGAACGAGGCTCTCGCTCAGCCCGAAGTGCCAGCGAGCAACGCGTCACTGCAGGCCCAGCCCGCTGCAATCCCCGCTGCGGCGCGCGATGCCGTTCCCGTGCCGGCCCTCGCAAGTGTAGACGCCACTGTCAGGATTACGGCCGCGCGCCCTTCCTCGCGCCTGCCTCGGACCGGCAAAATTGTGCCATCAACGTCGGGCGATCCTTATGAGCTTCCCCCGGAAGATCTGTTGCAGCAGCCCCCGGAGGGACAAGGCTTCTACATGTCGCAGGAGCGGCTTGAGCAGAACGCCGATCTGTTGGAGAGCGTGCTCGAAGATTTCGGTGTGCGCGGCGAGATCATTCATGTTCGTCCCGGCCCGGTCGTCACGCTCTATGAGTTCGAGCCGGCGCCGGGCGTCAAATCTTCCCGTGTCATCGGGCTTGCCGATGATATCGCCCGCTCCATGTCTGCTGTTTCGGCGCGCGTCGCCGTCGTGCCTGGCCGCAATGTCATCGGCATAGAGCTTCCCAACGAGACGCGAGAAACCGTCTATTTCCGCGAGCTGATCGAATCGGAGGGTTTTCGCAAGACCAGCTGCAAGCTGGCGCTTTGTTTGGGCAAGACGATCGGGGGTGAGCCGGTCATCGCCGAGCTGGCGAAGATGCCGCATTTGCTCGTGGCCGGCACCACCGGCTCCGGCAAGTCGGTTGCCATCAACACCATGATCCTGTCGTTGCTCTACCGGCTGAAGCCGGAAGAATGCCGGCTGATCATGGTCGATCCCAAGATGCTTGAACTCTCCGTCTATGACGGCATCCCACATCTTCTGACGCCCGTCGTCACGGATCCCAAGAAAGCCGTCACCGCGCTCAAATGGGCGGTGCGCGAAATGGAGGACCGGTATCGCAAGATGGCGCGGCTCGGTGTGCGCAACATCGACGGCTACAACGAGCGCGCCGCTACTGCCCGCGACAAGGGCGAGACGGTTGTCATGACGGTGCAGACCGGCTTCGAAAAGGGCACCGGCGAGCCGCTTTTCGAACAGCAGGAAATCGACCTTGCGCCGATGCCCTACATCGTCGTCATCGTCGACGAGATGGCCGACCTGATGATGGTCGCCGGCAAGGAGATCGAAGGCGCCATCCAGCGTCTGGCGCAGATGGCGCGCGCTGCCGGCATTCACCTGATCATGGCAACGCAGCGCCCCTCGGTCGATGTCATCACGGGCACGATCAAGGCCAATTTCCCGACCCGGATTTCCTTCCAGGTCACATCCAAGATCGACAGCCGCACCATCCTGGGCGAGCAGGGCGCCGAACAACTGCTTGGCCAGGGCGACATGTTGCACATGATGGGTGGCGGGCGCATTTCGCGCGTGCATGGGCCCTTTGTTTCCGACGCCGAAGTCGAGCATGTGGTGGCGCATCTGAAGGCGCAGGGTCGTCCTGAGTATCTGGAAACCGTGATCGCCGACGAGGATGAGGAAGAGGCCGAAGACGACCAGGGCGCGGTCTTCGACAAGGGATCGGTTGCAGCCGAAGACAGCGATGCCATCTACGACGAGGCGGTCAAGGTGGTGGTGCGCGACAAGAAGTGTTCGACGTCCTACATCCAGCGCCGCCTTGGCATCGGCTACAACCGCGCCGCATCCCTCGTCGAGCGCATGGAAAAGGAAGGATTGGTCGGCACACCTAACCATGTCGGCAAACGCGAAATCATCATGGGCCGGCGCCAGCAGGCGAGTGCGCCTGACGACGACAATGCGGATTGATCGGCGAGCTCTTTTGGTGGCGTGGCTTCGTCTGACGTGCATTAAAAAAGGCCGGTTACCCGGCCTTTTTTGTTAGTTGAAAATGGTGCGGCTCAGCCGATCTTCTGGCCGGTCTTGGCCCAGTCGGCGAGGAACTGTTCCAGGCCCTTGTCGGTCAGCGGGTGCTTGACCAGTGCCTTCAGGGTCGCCGGCGGCGCGGTAACAACATCGGCGCCGATCAGGGCCGCCTGCTTGACGTGGTTCACGGTGCGCACCGAAGCGACGAGGATCTCGGTCTGGAAATCGTAATTGTCGTAGATCTGCCGGATCTCCTGGATCAGTTCCATGCCGTCGATGCCGATGTCGTCGATGCGGCCGACGAAGGGTGAGATGAACGACGCGCCGGCCTTGGCCGCAAGCAGCGCCTGGTTGGCCGAAAAGCACAGCGTGACGTTGACCAGGCGGTTCATCTCGGTGCGGATCGTCTTGCAGGCCTTGAGGCCGTCCAGCGTCAGCGGCACCTTGATGCAGACATTGTCGGCGATCTTGGCCAGAACCTTGGCCTGCTGCATCATCTCGGAATATTCGGTGGCGGTGACTTCAGCCGAAACCGGGCCCTTGACGATGTCGCAGATCTCTTTGGTGACCTCGGCGATCTTGCCGCCCGATTTGAGGATCAGCGACGGATTGGTGGTAACGCCGTCGAGCAGTCCAAGATCGTTCAGCTCACGGATATCCTTGATGTCGGCGGTGTCGACAAAAAATTTCATGGCGGGTCTCCTGAAGATTCTTATGTGCATGCCATGCACATTCGGGGTCGGCCTTTGATCTAGACCAAAGTCAGGGCAAGGTCACGCCTCATGATCGAAGATTCGCCCTTTGTCGCAGCCGCACCGGTGCTGGTGCCGATGCCCGCCGAACGCCCCTACACCTATGCCGTGCCGGCCGGCATGCGCGTGGTGCCAGGCTCGATCGTGCGCGTGCCGCTCGGCCCGCGCCAGGTCGCCGGCATCGTCTGGGATGGGGCGGTCGAGAAGGTCGACGCGAAGAAGCTGCGCCCCATCGAACAGGTCTTCGACTGTCCGCCGATAGACCGCGCCATGCGCCGCTTCGTCGACTGGGTGGCGCAATACACGCTGTCGCCGCCAGGCATGGTGGCGCGCATGCTGCTCAGGGCGCCGGAGGCATTCGACCCCGAACCGTGGATCGAGGGGTTGCAGCGCACGCTTCTCGCACCCGACCGGATGACGGGCGCCAGGCAGCGCGTGCTGGAGACGGCCGAAGGCGGGCTTGCCTGGACACGGTCCGGCCTCGCCCATGCCGCCGGCGTGTCGTCGACGGTGATCGACGGCCTGAGGGCGCAAGGCGTGTTCGAGACGGTGATGATCCCGCCGCGCCCGGTGGTGGCCGCACCCGATTCCAGCTACGCCATACCGGAACTGATGCCGGACCAGAGCGACGCGGCGCTGATGCTGCGCGCCAATGTCGCAGCCGGTGTGTTCAACGTCGCGCTGCTCGACGGGGTCACCGGTTCGGGCAAGACGGAGGTTTATTTCGAGGCGGTGGCGGCCGCGCTCGACCAGGGCAAGCAGGTGCTGATCCTGCTGCCGGAAATCGCGCTGACGCATGCCTTTCTCGAGCGCTTCCAGCAGCGCTTCGGCGCCAAGCCGGGCGAATGGCATTCCGACCTGCCGCCGCGGATGCGCGAAAAAGTCTGGAGGCAAGTGGCGGAGGGCGGCGTGCGCGTCGTCGCCGGCGCGCGCTCGGCGTTGTTCCTGCCGTTCAAGGAGCTCGGCCTGATCGTCGTCGACGAGGAGCACGACCCTGCTTACAAGCAGGAGGATCGCGTCTTCTACAATGCGCGCGACATGGCGGTGGTGCGCGGCCATATCGGGAGCTTTCCGGTCGTACTGGCGTCGGCGACGCCATCGGTCGAAAGCCGGGTCAATGCGAGCCAAGGTAAATACAACAGAGCCGTTCTTTCTGCCCGTTTCGCCGAGGCTGCTCTTCCCCATCTGAAGGCGGTCGACATGCGGCGCGCACCGCCGGCGCGCGGCGGCTTCCTGTCGCCGGTGCTGCTCGACCAGATGCGCCAGACGCTGGAGAGGAAGGAGCAGTCGCTGCTGTTCCTCAACCGGCGCGGGTATGCGCCGTTGACGCTGTGCCGGGTTTGTGGCCACCGCTTCGGCTGCCCGGTCTGCTCGGCCTGGCTGGTCGAACATCGCTTTCGCGGCCAGCTGGTCTGCCATCATTGTGGGCACAATGAGCGTCGCCCCGAGGCTTGCCCGGAATGCGGCACGCTCGATCATCTGGTCGCTTGCGGGCCTGGTGTCGAGCGCATCGCGGAGGAGGTCGTGGCGCATTTTCCCGACGCGCGCACCATCGTCTTGTCGTCGGACCTGATGGGTGGCGTGCGGCGGCTGCGGCTGGAGCTGGAGGCGATCGCCGATGGCGAGGCCGACATCGTCATCGGCACGCAGCTC